>NZ_JBSGBY010000178.1:0-13602 GCF_053601505.1 Nocardia sp. NPDC004722 | reverse complement strand
CGGGTCTGCTCGAAGACGAGGACATCGACGTGTGCCCGCGCGCAGACTTCTGCGATGCCCGCGCCCATCTGTCCCGCACCGATAATGCCGACGCGCTGAATCTTCTCGTTGCTCACGGTCCCGCTCCTGCTCTTTGGCCGTCGTGGCTGTGGGTGAAGGCGTCGTATAACTGAACGACCCTGCGCCTTCTTAAGGTCTCGAAAAACGGTGGTACAGAAAACGTTATAAGGAAATGCCCTCCCCGCCGGGGCTGTCGACGGGAAGGGCGGGATGGACTCGCCGAGAGGGGCTTGCCATCCCTCTCGGCGAGTCCTGAGGTCCCGCGGCGGCGGAAGGTGTGATGCGACTGCCGCCTTGGGTTTTTGTCCTCGGAACCTGAAGTGGCTCAGATCAATCCGAGCCGCCTCGGGTGGCTCAGTGGAACTGGCCCTCTTCGGTCGAGCCCTTCAGCGCAGCGGTGCTGGTGTTGGGGTCGACGGTGGTGGCGATGGTGTCGAAGTAGCCCGCGCCGACCTCACGCTGGTGCTTGACGGCGGTGAAGCCACGCTCGGCGGCGGCCTTGAACTCGCGCTCCTGCAGGTCGACGAAGGCGGTCATGCCCTCGCGGGCGTAGCCGTAGGCCAGGTCGAACATGCCGTAGTTGAGCGAGTGGAAGCCGGCCAGGGTGATGAACTGGAACTTGAAGCCCATGGCGCCCAGCTCACGCTGGAACTTCGCGATGGTGGCGTCGTCCAGGTGCGCCTTCCAGTTGAAGGACGGCGAGCAGTTGTAGGCCAGCAGCTGGTCCGGGAACTCGCCACGGACGGCCTCGGCGAACTTGCGCGCGACCTCGAGGTCCGGCACGCCGGTCTCCATCCAGATGAGGTCGGCGTAGGGGGCGTAGGCCTTGGCACGCGCGATGCACGGGTCGATGCCGTTCTTGGTGCCGAAGAAGCCCTCGGCGGTGCGGGTGCCGTCCAGGAACTCGCGGTCGCGCTCGTCCACATCGGAGGTGATGAGGGTGGCGGCCTCGGCGTCGGTGCGGGCGATGATCACCGACGGCACGTCGGCGACGTCGGCGGCCAGACGCGCGGAGGTCAGGGTGCGGATGTGCTGCTGGGTGGGGATGAGCACCTTGCCGCCCAGGTGGCCGCACTTCTTCTCGGAGGCCAGCTGGTCCTCCCAGTGCACACCGGCCGCGCCGGAGGCGATCATGGCCTTCTGCAGCTCGTAGGCGTTCAGCGCGCCACCGAAACCGGCCTCGGCGTCGGCGACGATCGGGGCCAGCCAGTTGGCGACCGAGGTGTCACCCTCGACCTTGGCGATCTCGTCGGCGCGCAGCAGCGCGTTGTTGATGCGACGCACCACAGCCGGAACCGAGTTGGCCGGGTACAGCGACTGGTCCGGGTAGGTGTGGCCGGACAGGTTCGCGTCACCGGCGACCTGCCAACCCGACAGGTAGATGGCCTTGAGGCCCGCGCGGACCTGCTGCACGGCCTGGTTGCCGGTCAGCGCGCCCAGGGAGTTGATGTAGTCCTCGTTGTTGACGAGATCCCACAGGATCTCGGCGCCACGACGAGCGAGGGTGTGCTCCTCGACGACGGTGCCCTGGAGCTTCACAACCTGATCGGCGGTGTAGTTGCGGGTGACGCCCTTCCAGCGGGGGTTGGTGTCCCAATCCTGCTGGAGTTCCGCAGCGGTCTTCGGGGTGCCGACGTTCGACATCTCTGACTCCACTTCTTCGTTCGGTCTCGGTAGCCCCGCGGGGCGGACTTTCGCGACGTTTCCGTCTTCGATGTCCGACCACTGCTGGAGCGGCAATTTGCAGACTTGCTAGGCCCGCGAGGTGTACTTCCACACGATGGCACAGGACAAAAGTCCCGTCTACCTGTTGCAAGTGTGAATCCGCGCTAGCTTTCACCAGCATTTTGCTAATGCTGCAAAATTTGCTTGTGAATAGCAGCGACGGAATCTACTTGCCAGTAGCGCTGACATGCGGTTTTGCATAACGCCCGTACTGTTTGCGTGACCGGGGCCACCGGTGCGTGACGCGCCGATGGCCGTCCAGATGTGAGCACCTTCACATTCATTCTGATCTTGGTTGTTGTGAGGCGGGCCACCGGGGTGCCCAATCGAAACCATTCGGTCGACTGAAAGTCAGAAATCTAGCACCGCTAGACAATCTAGCTGGAGTCTGTTATCGTTGCTTCAGTTCCTAGCGCCGCTAGATTTCAGTTCGAAAGAGGCAGACCAATGCTCATCGTGACCGGCCAGATCCTCGTCGCCCTCGCCGTGCTCGCCAATGGTGTCGTCTACGGCACCGACTGGTGCGTCGCACTCATCACCCGGTCGGTCTACCGCGATCACCTCGATGACGCGACCGTCACCGTCAGCGCCGGGTGGGGGCATTACTACGGAGACAAGCGGATGCCGATCTTCGGGGCGGGCGGCGTGATCACCGCGGTCCTCGCACTCGCTCTCGCCATCGCCGCCGGGCAGACCGGCGCGGCCATCGCGGCGGGCATCGCGCTCGCGGCCCTGCTCAGCTGGCTGGCCTGCTACGTGCTGATCGCCAAGCCGATCAATACCGCGCAGACCGCCGCCGCGCAGACCGGCGTCATTCCCGACAACGCGCGTGCGCTGCAGACCAAGTGGGACAGCATCCTCAATGCCCGGGTGGCGTTGCAGACGATCGCCCTGACCGGGCTGCTCGCCGCGCTCGCGCTGTTCTGACCTCGCCGATGGGCACCCCTCCGGCCCATCGGCGCGGCCACCCGGCCGACGACTACCGGACCGCTTCCCGCACAAGGGAATTCAGCGGTCCGATTTCGTTGCCGGAGTATTCGATCGCTCGCAGCGCGAGCAGACACATCGCATCGGTGAGCTCCAGTCCGATTTCCTCGGCGTGCAATCTCGCGACCAAGAGGTCCGATTCCGAGTTCTCACCAATGGATTCACAGAGCAACAGCTCCGCGAGCCGGACACCGACCAGGGCTTGGTCCCTGGTCAGACGTCTGCTCGTGGGTAGGTAGGACAGCATCCATCGGCCCCGGTCCGGATCCGGTGTATCGATCCGGAAGGCGACCTCCGAGACGAGGTCACTGGTGATCAGCCACTCCGAGACCACCTGAATCGCCATGCGCGGGCTCCCTTCTGCGCCGTCGACCGTCGCAGCCGGTCGACCTATGTTCAGAGTGCAGAAAAAAGAACGCGAACTCCCGAACTGCCGGCGGAGAACTTCCGCAATAACGCCATGGTGCTTGACCTGGTGAAAAGGTCGCTGCTACCAAGGAATGTGCAATAACCGGGGGCGGATTTCTCGGCGGTGTCGCCGCGATCGAGGCGGGCCGGGCGCGGGTGGGGTGGCCGGGGGCCGATCGGAGGCAGGGTGAGTACTCGTCATCCTACGACCAGGATGGGGCACCCGACGACCAAGGCGGAACGCCGCCGACTGCGAGATCTGTTGGCGGACAGCGGATTGACCGACGAGCAGTTGCTGCCGCTGCTGGTGTCCGAACTGCGGCAGCGCGGCCTGCGGCCCCGCACGGCGTGGCGCTACGCGGCCGGGCTGGCGCGCACCAACGGCCGCCGGGAGATCGCCGAGCTCACCCTCGAGGATGTGGCGACCGAGTTCAACGAGCGGCGCGCCACCCGCAGAACCGTTCAGGCCAACCAGATTTCGTATCTGGAGCGGTGGCCGACGGTGCCCAGCGGGCCGCGGCTGACGCTGGAGGTGCTCGAAACCCTGGCCGATATCTACGGCACCACCTGGGATCAGCTGGTCGACACCGAGGATCTGGCCACCCTGGGCCCCGACGAGGTGACGCGTTTTCGCGATGCCGTCGCCCGGCGCAGCACCCTGCGTTCGGGCGCCCCGGCCGCGGATCTGCCACCGCGCGAACCGAATTTCATCGGCCGTAAGGCGGCGGTGAAGGAGCTGGGCGGTCGGATCGCGGCGCATCGACGGGCCCGCAGTGAGCCGTCGGTGCACGTGATCCACGGTCATCCGGGGGTGGGTAAGACGGCGCTGGCGCGCTTCGCCGAGGCGTTGTTCGCGCCGCGCTATCCGGACGGGCGGATCTGGGTGGACCTGCACGGCTATACGCCCGGCCGGGAGCCGCGCGAGCCCGCGGACGTGCTCGAACAGCTGTTGTTGGAGATCGGGTTGCCGCGCGAGCTGATCGCCGCGGACCGGGGCCGCCGCGCCGAGCAGTGGCGCACGGCCATGGATCGCAAGCAGATGTACCTCACCTTCGACAACGCGCCCGACAGCGAGCATGTGCGAGATCTGTTGCCGCAGACGCCCGGAACGCTGGTGGTGATCACCAGCCGCACCCGGTTGACCGGGCTGGCCGGGGCCGACCCGCTGCATCTGGCTGCGATGACCGAGGTCGAGGCCGAGCAGCTGCTGGTGCGGCTGGCGGGGCTGCCGCCCGGCTACGACCGGGAGGCCGCACAGCAGATCGTGCGGACCGCGGCGGGGCTGCCGCTGGCCATCAAGCTGATCGCCGGGCATATCGCGTATCACGGTGAGGGCATGCTGGCTGAGTGCGCGGCCGACTTCACCGAGTTGACCGAGCGCAACAAGGGACTGGCCGAGCGCAACAAGGAGCCCGCCGATGCCGACGAGGCGTCGCCCGCCTGGTCCGGCGACTCGCCCGCCCGCTATATCCTCGACCGCTTCCGCGCCGAGAAGGAGTCGGTGCGAACGGCTTTCGAGATGTCGTATCGCCGCCTCGGTGATCCGGATCTGCAGCGGCTGGTCCGGCTGCTGGGCTGGCTGCCCGGCAACGAGGTGACCGCCGAGACGCTGGGCGCGATGGCCGCGATCTCCCTCGACGAGGCGAAGACGCTCATCAATCGGCTTTCCGAGGCCGGGCTGCTGGATGCGATCGTCGGCGGTCATCAGCAGTCGCGATATCGCATGCACGACCTGAATCGGCTGTGGGCGCAGGTACAGGCCGATCTGGAGAACCAGCCCGACGATCGGCGCGCGGCGGTGGACCGCATCATCGGCCACGCCCTCATGGTGGCCCGGCAAGCGGCGACGGTGCGGCCCTTCGACGCCGCGGGCAGTCCGTATCGCGCGACCAGTTCGCTCGATGCCGCGACCCATGCCCGCGACTGGCTCAACCGGGAACGCGAACTTCTGCTCGGCTGTCTGCCCTTGGCCGGAATGCATTCCGACACCGCGGAATTGGCGCGCCTGCTGGCCTGCCACCTGTGCAGCCTCGGTCACTGGTCCGATGCCGACCGCCTCTACGATCGCGCCCTGCGCATCGCGCACCGCCTCGACGATCGTGTCGGCCTGGCCTGGGCGTTGCTGGGGCGCGGCCGCATCCAACGGCTGCGCGGGCACCACGACAAGGCGGCGGGCACTTTCGACGCGGCCTACCGCATCGCGCTGGAGCTCTCCGACCGCCGCATCCAGGTGGAGTTGCTGTGCGAGCGCGGCCAGTCGGAATGGATGACCGGCGAATACCGCTGGGCGCGAACGCATTTCCAAGAGGCGCTGCAGATTTCCCGGGAGATCGGCTACCGGCAGACGGAATGCGACGCTCTGGAGGGGCTCAGCCAGGCCGAGCGGATGGCCAGTCGCTACCGCGAGGCGGTGCGGCACTCGCAGGAGGCGCAGGCCATCGCCTCCGAACTCACCGATCTGGAGCGGCTGGGCACCGCGCAGTGGGGTTATGCCGAAGTGGTCCGGCTGTGGGGGCGTTTCGAGATGGCGCGGCCGCTGTATCTGATGGTGCAGCGCATCGCGCGCAGCATCGAGCACCGCAAGCTCGAAGGTGACGCGCTGCGCGGCCTC
Source organism: Nocardia sp. NPDC004722 (assembly GCF_053601505.1). Classification (NCBI taxonomy): domain Bacteria; kingdom Bacillati; phylum Actinomycetota; class Actinomycetes; order Mycobacteriales; family Nocardiaceae; genus Nocardia; species Nocardia sp. NPDC004722. Next base: position 7,811 of record NZ_JBSGBY010000178.1, on the reverse strand, counting down.
GGCCATATCGAGCGGATGGCGGGTAATCCGGAGGTGGCCCGCAAGCGCTACGACGCGGCGCTGGAGATCGCGCGCCGCATCGGCGACCGCTACAGCGCGGAATGGTCGCTGTGGGGCCTGGGCAATCTGGCGCGCGCCGACGGCGATCACGAGCACGCCCGCGACTGCTTCTCCGAGGCCTACGACATCGCCAAGCTGATCGACGACCCCCTCGGCCAGATCGACACGTTGCGCGGCCTCGGCCACAGCTACCGCCCCGGCGCGCACAGCGCCGACGCCCCCGAATACCTCCGGGCGCGTGAGCATTACGAGGAATCACTGAGCGTAGCCCGCGACATCGAAGACCAACTGGGTCAAGCCGACGGCCTCCGCGCCCTGGGCAAACTCGCCGCCCAGATCGGCGACGCGGAAACAGCATGCGATCTGCTCGCCCGCGCCCAGCGCCTCTACGCCGAGATCGAGTCGCCCCGCGCAGAATTGCTGCTCGCCGAGCGCGCGGAGCTGAAATGCTGAAGCCCGGGTCGCTGAGGTTGGTCAGGTGCAGCGGCGGAGGGCGAGAAGCGCCAGAGTTCTTGTACAGGCGGCCATTTCGCTGATCAGGACGTGGTCCTCGGTGTCGGGGCCCGCGCCGCGCGGGCCGAACAGGCAGCATTCGATTCCGGCGCGGCTGAGGTGGGTGGTGTCGTTGCCGCAGAACGAGAAGGGCAGGGCCAGGCCGGTTTCGGTCACCCGGTAGTCGGAGACTCGGGGAAGGATGTCGCGGAGGTCTTCGACCAGCGGGGAATCGGGTGACTCGTCCATGGGTGGCATGTCGGTGCCGCCCACACCGAAGACGGGCTCGGGCGGGTGGTCCAGGGTGATCTTCGCGTCCGGATATTCCAGGGCTGCCCGCTCTACCACGGCCGTCATCGCGGCGATCACGTCCTCCGGCTCGTGCGGGGGCGGGTAGCGGATATCGATCAGCGCGGTCGCCTTGTCCGCCAGGTAGCTGATGCCGGACATGGTGTGCGATTCTCCGCGGCCCGCCATCAGACCGGCGATCTGGATGCGCGGCAGTGTCTCGAAATCCTTGTGCCGCAGCCCGAACCGGGCCGGATCGAGGACGGCGGCGTCGAGCAGGTCCAGGGTGCGGCGCAGCACCGCGATGGCGTCCACGCCCTCGCCGTGGCGGCTGGTGTGGGCGGTGCGGCCGCGCACCACGATCGCGCACTTCTGGACGCCCGCGGTGCGGGTGAGCACCCGGGTCACCGAATAGGGTTCCGGGACCACCGCGGCATCGGCGCGCAGGCCCTGCTGGAGCGCGTGGACCGTACCGATGCCGCCTTGCAGTTCCCCGGCCACGAATTCGAGCAGCAGGGCCCGGCGCAGCGGAATACCGCTGCGCCGCACCATGATCGCGGCCCCCAGGATGGCGGCCAGTCCGCTCTTCATATTGTGCAGCCCGGCCCCGTAGAGCCGGTCGCCTGCGCGGCGGGCGATGAGACGGTCGAGGGGTGCGTCGCGGCCGGGCGGGTCCATGTCGAGATGGCCGTTCAGCAGCAGCGCGGGGGTGCCGTCCGCAGGACCCAGCCGTCCGATGGTCTGCATCCGGCCGGGCCGCACCTCTTGCAGGTGGGCATCGATATCGTGGTAGCACAACAGTTCTCGGACGTGCCGCGCCAACGGCGTCTCATGCCCGGTCGGCGATTCGATCGCGGTGAGCCCGGCCGCGATCTCGAGCAGTTCATGTTCCGGCAGCAGCCGGTCGAGGTCGGCCGGGGTGAGCTCGGCGGTCATCGCGGCCGGTATCCGATGAGCAGGACATCGCGGTAGGCGGGACGGCCCCGTTCGACGACCTCGATGGGCCCCGCGTAGTGCAGGACGCGCTCGTCGTCGAACACGTAGGAGTCCAGCGGCTGCTCCAAAGTGAAGTCGCACAGGAACTCTCGCGTCCGGCCGTCGTAGATCTCGGACCTGCCGCCGGTGATGTTCTCGCGGCCGACCAGATGCGCCGACCCCGCCAGCAGACCGTCCCGGTGAATGCCTTCGGGCGCGGGCCTGCCGGGCGCGAGAATGCGGATGTAGTGCGCGTCGACCAGGCAACGCGGCGTCCGCTCGGGATCCAGCACTTGCGCCGCGAGCAGCGAGTTAGTCACGGCGACAATGATTTTGCCCACCACCGCGGTCGCCGGATGCGCGCCCGGGATCAGGTGGAAGCGCCGTTCGATCCCGCCCAGCAGCGGGTTGACGTCGGTGGACTGCCAGTACGGCGGCGGGTCGGGCAGGTGCCGCAGCTCGGTCGCCGGGATCGACAGGTCGAAGCATTGATAGGCCCGGCGGCGGTAGTCCTCCCCCGGCGGCATCCAGGCATCGGGCCGGGTGTCCTCGCGGAAGGCGGCGGCCAGCACGGCATGCTCCGCCGGGGTTACGGCCAACTCGGCCATGGTCATCCGCCAGCAGCCCTCGTGGACGAGAATCTCGACACCTCCGCATGACAGGGCCGCTTGACGAGCCCGATGAGCCGGGGACGCGGTCAGACTAGATCGTGCGCGGCCGGGAGTTCGCCAACCACTCCCCGGCAAGTCCTATCGCGCAGGTGGCACGCGGCGTTGCGCACACGCAAAGGCCGTGTCCACGAATGGACACGGCCTCTGTCATCGAGCGTCACCCCACCCTAGAAGGGCGGGGTGACGCCCGAATTGCGCGGAGATTGCGATCGCGAGCACCCCTTCAGCTCGCGAGCGGCCACCCCACGGTGGTGGGGGCCGAGCAGAACGGCGCGCACTGCCCGGCCATCAGTGGTGGCGTGGTGGTCGCCGATCCCGGGTCGGTGACCGTGTGGTCACCGCAACTGGTCGCCACCACCAGCATGACGACGATCGCGAAGGCGATCACCGCGCCGAAGGCGATGACGAACCAGCCCGCGTGCACGCGACGCGGAATCGAGAAGAAGAAGGCGATGCCGCCGATTTCGAAGATCATCGCATCACCTCCCGAGGCCACGACGCCGTCGAGTCGGCCTCCTCGCCGTCCCGGTCCGCGCTCTCGGGCCCGGCCCAGCGCAGTGCCAGCAGGCACATGGCGTCGGTGACGGAGAGCCCGATCATCCCGGCGTGCAGCGCGGCGTCCTCCATATCGAATTCCCCACCCGCACGCAGCAATCCGAGAAATATCAGCTCCGCCAGCACCAGGCCCGCGAACGCCTCCTCCCGGGAGAGCCGGCGCGAGGTCGGCAGATACGACAGCACCCACCGTCCCCGCCCGTCCTCCGGCACATCGACCCGAAACGCCGCCTCGGCCACCACGTCGCTGGTGAAGAGCCATTGGGAATCAGTGACAGCCATTGATTCGTCCTTTACTGACCGCGGACCCGTCCCCCGTGTCCGTTTCATGTGATGCACCAATGATCGCGAGTGCGCGGGCGCGTCTCGATCCCAGCGGTTTTCGCGAATTCTTGGCACGTCACGAGTCCTTGACCAGGCCAAATATGCGCGGTACCAAGGAAATATTCACAACCGCGGGGGAGGGTCCGTGGCGGACGCCGGGGGCGGGAGGCGCACCGTGTCACAGAAGAGCACCGTGTCACAGAAGAATGGCGACACCGATGTGGTGGGCGCGGAGGCGCGCAAGGAGTTGCGCAGGATTCTACTCGGAATCGGGTTGCGGGAGAACGAACTACTGGAACCGCTGGTCGCCGAGTTGCGGCATCGGGGGTGCCGGCCGCGGAAGGCATGGCGGCTGGCGAACGAGTTCACGCAGCAGCAGGTGGCCGAGGAATTCAACCGGATCACCGGGAAGCCCAGCGCGCCGATGAAGGCGGCGCGGATCTCGGAGTACGAGTCGTGGCCGGGGCCGCGCGGGGCCGCGCGCGGGCATCCGCGCCCGACGCTGGAGGTGCTCAAGAATCTGGCCGCGATCTATCGCACCAGCTGGGATCAGCTGGTGGACACCGCCGATCTGGCGCAGATGCCCGGCATGGAGGTGGCGGCCTACCGGGCCGTGGTGTCACGGCGGACCACCGCGCCGCCGTCGGCGGCGGAGAACGGATTCCCCAGCGGGCTGGTGCCTTTCGTCGGCCGCACCGAACCGCAGCGGGTGCTGCGCGAGCGCATCGAAGCACACCTGGCCGGGCGCGGTCCGGGCGTACACGTGGTGAACGGCCTTGCGGGCGTGGGGAAGACGGCCCTGGCCCGCTGGGTGGTGGACACCTTCGAGGACCGCTATCCGGACGGCGTCATCTGGGAGAACCTGCACGGGCACACCGATGGTCGGCCGCCGCGCAGTACCGCCGAGGTGCTGGAGCAGACCCTGCTGAAGATCGGGGCGCCGCCGGAGACCATCGAGACCGATGTGCCGCGCCGGGCCGCGCGCTGGCGGCACGAAATGCGTGATCGGCGCACCCTGATCGTGCTCGACAACGCGCTGGACTCCAAGCAGGTGCGGTCGCTGCTGCCGCAGGCGCGGGACTGCTTCGTGCTCATCACCAGCCGCCACACGCTCCCCACTCTGACCGGCGCCATCCCGTTGCGGCTGGACGCCATGGAGCCCGGGGAGGCGGAGCAGCTGCTGGTCGAATTGGGCCATCTGCCACCGGATTACGATGTGGACGCGGCCCGGCAGGTGCTGCGGGCCGCGGGCGGGCTGCCGCTGGCCATCCGGCTCATCGCCGGTCAGATCGCCTATCAGGGACCGGATCTGCTGGGCGCGGCCGCCGCCGAGTTCACCCGGTTGGCCGACCGGATGCGGCAGGGCCCCAGTGACGACGACTCGCTGGCCGAGCAGGCTCTCGACCTGTTCTCGGCCGAGAGCGAGACGCTGCGCGCGGCCTTCGAGCTGTCGTATCAACGACTTCCGGATCCGGTGCTGCAACGGTCGGTGCGGCTGCTGGGCTGGTTTCCCGGCACCGTGATCACCGCCGAGACCCTCGCGCCCATGGCGGGGGTTTCGCAGGCGCAGGCGTACGGGCTGATCCGGCAGATCTTCGAGGTGGGCCTGCTCGATCCGGCCGAGTCCGGGCCGCACGGTCAACGCTTCCGAATCCACGATGTGACAAAGCTTTTCGCGCGCGTCAAGGCCGACGCCGAGGATTTGCAGAGTGAGCACACGGCCGCCGTGGGGCGGCTGGTCCGGCACTGCCTGGCGGTGGCGCGGCAAGCCGGGGTGCAGCGTCCCTACGAGGCGGCGGGCAGCTTCCCGGCCCCGCCCGCGCCCGATCCGACCGGGGCCACCCAGCGGGCGCGGGAGTGGTTGAACCGCGAACGCGAGCTGCTGCTCGGCTGTGTGCGGGTGACACGCTCCGAACCGGCCGACACCGGCGAGCTGGCCCGACTGCTGGGCGCGTACCTGTCCGAGCTCGGGCACCTCTCCGACGCGCGCGGATTGCTGTTCCGCGCCTTGGCGATCGCCCGCGACGACGTGGACCGCACCACCTCCTGCGACATCCTGTTCGAACTGGGCACCCTGCATCGCCGAGCCTGCGAATACGAGAGCGCCTCCACCTGCTTCCAGGAGGCGCACGACATCGCCGCCACCCTCGGCGACGCGCAACGCATCGCCGCCACGCTGTGGGGGCTGGCCGACGTCACCCGGCACATCGGCGACTACGACCGCGCCCGCATCGCCTACTCCGACGTGCTCGGCATGGCACGACAATTGGAGAATCCGAAATTCGAGGGCGACGCGCTGCGCGGCCTGGGCCACATGGAACGCATGGCGGGCGACCGCGATATCGCGCAGCGCTACTACCTCGACGCCCTGCGCATCGCGGGCGAGATCGGCGACCGCTACAGCCTCGGCTGGTCGCTGTGGGGCCTCGGCAATGTCGACCGCGAGTCCGCCCGATTCACCACGGCCCGAAGGCAATTGACCGACGCCTGCCGCATCGGCACCGAGATCGGCGACCATCTGCTGCAGGCCGACGCCCTGCGCGGCCTCGGCCACCTCGAACGCGACGCGGGCGACCTCGACGCCGCCCAGGAGTACTACGCCGACTCCCTCGAGATCACCCGCCGCACCCGAGACCCCCACGGCGAAGCCGACGTCCTGCGCGCCCTCGCCTACATCGCCCTGCGCTCCGGCGGCCCGCACTGGCGCCCCTGCGACCTGCTCAGCAAATCCCTGCTCCGCTACGAGAGCATGGGCATCAAACTGGCCGATCAAGTCCGCCTCGAACTCACCGAAGCCCTCACCCGCTGCCGAACCGCCGGCATCCCCCTCCCCGAAAGGGTGACCGAAGACCTCCACCGCCTCGGCTTCGCCGAGTAATCCAGCGGCGCAAGCGATGACACGACGATCGCAGGATCCGGGCGAGGATCGAACACCCGGCCTCGAGCAGCATCCCGACCCGGGCGGGGTGGGCGAGGACGCGTTGCGCCACCTGACCGCCTTCCTGCGCGAGACCGGGCTCGACGACCGCGAACTACTGGAACCCCTTGCGACGGAATTGATCCGGCGCGGCTGCCGCTCGCGTAAGGCGTGGCGGCTGGCGAATCACCTCAGCCAGCAGCAGGTCGCCGAGCAGTTCAATCGTCTGGCGGCCGAGCACGGCGCGAAGGTGTCCGGCGGCATGCGGGCGCCGCGCATCTCGGAATTCGAGTCCTGGCCCGAGCTCAGCCCCACCGGGAAACGCCGCCCGCGACCGACCGTGCATTCCCTCGCGATTCTGGCGGTCATCTACAACACCACCTGGGATCGGCTGGTGGACATCGAGGATCTGCGTGAGATGCCGCCCAGTGACCGGGCTGCCTACCGGGCCGCCCTGGACCAGCGCCGATCCGTGCTGAGCAATCGCAACGCCGTGGTGCTGTTGCAGAGCGAGGGCGTGCCGTTCGTCGGCCGGCACGCGGCCATGGCCCAGTTGCGCACGGCGATCGAGGACCACACCCGCGGCGAGCGCGGCACCCTGGTGATCACCGGGCTGGCGGGGGTGGGGAAGACGACGATCGCCCGCCAGGCGGTGCAGGAGTTCGCGGACCGCTATCCGGACGGCGTGATCTGGCTCGATCTGCACGGGCACGACCGGGAACGCGCGCCGCGGCGGCCCGAGCACGCGCTCGAACAGCTGCTGGTGGAGCTGGACGTCAAACCGGTGACCATTCCGGGCGGCCAGGCGCGGTATTCCGAGCGGTGGCGGTGGGAGGCGGGCCGCCGCCGGATGCTGATCGTGCTCGACAATGCCTTGGACAGCAGGCAGGTTCGTCCGCTGCTGCCGCAATCGCCGGGCTCGTTCGTCATGGTCACCAGCCGGCGCCCGCTGACCGGGCTGGTCGGCGTGCGCCGATTGCATTTGGAACCGATGGAATTGGACGAAGCGGAGGAATTACTGGTCACGCTCGGCAATCTGGGATCCGGGTACGACACGGACGCCGTGCACCGGATACTGCAGATCGCGGGCGGACTCCCGCTGCCGATCCGGTTGCTGGCGGGACAGCTCGCACATCACGGACCCGCCATGCTCACCGCGATCGCCGGGGACTTCGCGCGGCAGGCCGCCTGGATGTCCGGGCCGCCGGCCACCGACGCCACCGGCAGCGGGGCGGCCAATCGCATCCTCGACCGTTTCGCCGCCGAGGACGAATCCGTCCGCGCGGCATTGGATCTCTCGTATCGGGAGCTGCCCGACGAGGAGGCGCGGCGCGCCCTGCGCCTGCTCGGCTGGTTCCCCGGGCGGGCCATCTCGGCCGAAACCCTCTCGGCGATGGCGCAATTGGAGGTTTCGGATGCGGCGATGCGGCTGCGTCAGCTGTTCGAAGGGGGTTGGCTGGACCCGGTGATCGGGCGGCCCGGACAGCAGCAGTACCGGATTCACGATCTGTCCCGGCTCTATGCCCGGG
>NZ_JBSGBY010000177.1:0-13637 GCF_053601505.1 Nocardia sp. NPDC004722 | reverse complement strand
ATTGCCCGGCGCGACGGACGCCGCCAACATGCCGAGTTCTGCCGCGCCCGAGTGGGTTCCGGACGCTAGGGGCCGCCCCGGATGTGGTCGCAGGCGCTCAGCGGCGCGGCGCGATCCGCGGCCTTGATATGTACGAGTTCCTTTGCTTTGGTGAAGCCGTCGCAGGATTCGAATCCATTTCCGTTGTGCACGGTCGTCTTGATGAGCTGCCTGTCGAGGCAAAGGAATGCCTGAGGTCCGAGCTCCTTCTGAACGCGCTGGTTGTAGGGCGTCTCGTCTTCTCCGACATGCCAGACGGGCAACGCGATCGACGGTGACTCGGGCATGAGTTCGCGGATGTGGTGGTTGATCGACTGCAGGAAGGCCGTCCCACATTCGAGCCATTCACCTTCCGACAGGCAGTAGACCCTGGAGCCGATCGAGATGGAGAGCTCGAGCCACTGGTCAGCCGCTCTATCCGGGCCGCTGTCGTCCGGCCGCTGTCCGAGAATCAATCCGATGGTGCCGTTGCGCAGTGCTGCGGCGGGATTGTCGGTCCGGTCGCACAGCGCTCGTACAACATCCTGATCCAGCTCGTCGACGATCTGCACGGCATCGCCGATCTCGAGGATGTACCCGGTGACCTCGTGCCGAAGGTCGGCGAGATCGTTCGGAATCGTGAACTCGATCACCGCATCCGATTTCTCCCGAAGGCAGTCTCCGAGCCGTGCTTCGAGTTCCGTCAGAACCTCGTCATCGGTTACCGGCTGGACGGCTTCGAGGAGCTCGAAGTCGCTGGGAACATCGCGCCGTCCGATCTCCGCGATCCGACGCAGGACATGAACGAAGCGATCCGGGTCGACGGGCATTGATACCGTCAGGGTAGAACCACCCCGGATCGAGACCTGCTGGCGGTGATCGAGCCCGAGCTCGGCGGCATCGATGACGCCTCCGAGACGCTTAACCAGATCGGTCCACTCCCGAATTCCGATGCCGCTGATCGGAATACCGCTCGCCGTGTAGGTATCGTCCTGTCGGCCGACAGCGGCCATACTTCTCCGACTCACCTCACGCACCTTGTGCGGATCGACCACTCGCAGCGCGATCTGCAGCCCGAAGTTGTTGACCTTCAGATCGTGGGGGAGATACAGGTAGCCTGTGCCGTACCCGATCGCGAAGACGGTGGTGTCAACCGCGATGACGAGAACGGCAGCCGCATCGGTGCAGCTGAGTTCGATGTGACGGCCGGTCAGCGTCGACAGGCTCTCGCACCATCCGGTGGGCTTCTCCGGCAACTGTTTTGTGAACAGGACGGCCGCTGCGTCGCCGATACGGAACTCGTTGACATCGAAGCCTTCGTCGAGCAATTTGCCCGTCGCCATCGCGTCGAAGATTGCGTTGGTGTTGGGCTGCACGTGTTTCAGACGGTAGATCGAGACCTTACGAACGCTAGCGGCCATGGTTCATCTCCTTCGATTCGGCAATGCCGTCTTCCTTTGGTGGTGAGGGGTGGATCGGCAGCACCGTCTCGAATTCCGTTGCTGCCCTGCGGGTTACAGCCCGATCGGCGCCTTGCTGTACCAGCGGGCGATCACGCCCACCAGGTGGACGATGTTCTGGGTACGCATGATCGGCGCCGCCGCGTTGGGCTCGAAGTCCGTATGGGCGTCGCTGGTGCGCCAGATGCTGGTCTCGGCGACCGGGGCCGCCATGTGCGGGTCGAGCCGCTTGAAGAACTCGGTGATGTCGTCGAGTTCCGCGGGGTTGTCACCGGCGCGGAGTTCACGGAACACACCGCCGAGCACCCGCAGCATGCCGACCGAGCCGAGCAGCGAGGTGCGGCGAACCCGCTGTGACATGGTCAGTTCGTCGGCCTTGCGCGCCGCGTCGGTGTCCTCCTCAGTGATGGCCGCGAGGTCGGTGAACGCGGTGGAGATGACGTCGAGGAAGTCCTTGACCTGCTCGATGACTTCGCCGTCGGTCAGCGTCTGCTCGGCCTTCTTACTGATCCGGCCGCCGGCCCCGGCGATGACCGCCCGAGTGACGTCGGCAACGTGCTTGGCGCCCAACAGGTTCGGATTCTTCAACGTCATCCGGTCCTGCTCGGCATCGACGCGACCCTTCAACAGCGGATGGTCGATGACATCGGAGAGGGTCCGATTGGCGACCTTGTAGTTGTCGAAGCGAGCCCGCACCGCGCTGCTGATGCCCTTCGCGTTGTCGGCGACGTCGACGAACATCTGCTGCGCCTTGATCGGATCCGGTTCGACGTAGATGTCGAGGCCGACATACTCCTGCTTGAGCCGATTCATCTGCGTCACCAGCTTGTCGCGATCGGCCTGAAGTTTCGCGGCCTTCTCCACGCTGACCTTGCGTGCCAGCTCCCGATCGATCGCGGAGATGGCGTCGGTGATCCGCTGCTTCTCGATCGACACCCCGAGCACACGGTGCTGGCCGTCGATGGTGCGCAGCGTGGCGATGCCTCCGATCGCCCAAGGCACGGTCAGATAGCCGACCCGCCCCGCGTCATCCGCAGGTTCAAAGATGCAACCGCCGCCATCGCGCGCCAGCAGGGCGGGTGCGACCCAATCCTGCTTGGCGTCGAGATACTCGCCGAAGTGCTTGGCGTGCAGGCGATCCACCTTGCGGTTGTCCTTGTCGACGTTGTTCGGGTCGGGGACCGGGAGGACTGTGGGGAGGTCGAGGAGGGGCACGCGGGTCGAGTAGACCGAGCGGCCGCCCTGAACGGTCTTGAGGGCGAGGTAGGTGCTCGAGTCCTGGGGCTTGGACAGGAAACGGGGATCGATGGCGATGGTCATATCAACTCCAAAGGTGTTTCAGTACTACGGAATAGAGGCTCGAGTGCGGTTGTGGGGCCTGGCGGCGGCGATCCCCGGCGCCAAGGCAGAGTCCGACTACCGCAACGACACCGTGGTGCCGCCGGAGAACATCGAGTCGTGCAGGACGATGTGATCGGGCTCGGAGTCGGCGGGCAGATCAAAGACGACCTGCGCGGTAATGCTGTTGCCGGGGTTGATGTCGGCGTACAGGCTGGTGTCGGCCTGCAAGTTGATCGCGGCCGCAGCATCGTTGCCGAACTTGCGGTTCTTCGTGTCGAAGACGTACTGGTTGCCGGGGGAGAACCCGTACGGCACGTTCGAGGTGTTGCGCACCGTGATCGACACGATCGTGTACGCACCCTGCGCGATCTTGCGGAGGAACTGGTTGTCACCGAGTTCCTTGACGCCACTCTGGATTTCGGTGACGACGAACTCGAACTTGCCGTCCCGAACCGGAGTATTCAAGCCCGGAGCCGGCGGCTTGACCGGCGCACCGCCACTCGACGTGTTCGGCGTACCGCTGGCTGCGGTTGCCGGAGTGGTCGGCTGTGTGGTCTTCTCGCCCTTGCCGCTCAGGGCCCCTCCGACGCCGCAGACAACGACGATCGCGGCCAGAACAATCAAGATGATTTTGAGGGCATTCGACTTCTTTGGAGGCTGCGGCGGTACCGGGTGGCCGTAAGGACCCTGCGGCGGAACCGAACCTGTCGGCTGGATGGGGCCCTGGTGATAAGGCTGCTGTTCAGGTTGAAAGTTCATGGGATTCCTAGTAATTCGTTGACAGAGACACAGCTCGATACGTCGTCTGAGCGTGTTATCGGTTCTTTGGGTGGACTGATCAGCGAATGCCATGAGCGCGACGGACTGCCCAGCGTGCTACTGCCAGTACGCGAGCGCGCAAGGCTGCGCCGAGGCCGGTCGTCCTGGGCTTGACGCAAGGCGGAGGTGCTGCCTGCGTGAGGCGGCGGCGGGCCGCTTCTGCCTTGGTGATCGGTTCGGTTCGTATGGCGACTTCGAGCGGGGTCGGAATCGTCGAAGGGCGGGCCTGCGTCGGCTCGAGGATCAGTGGTCGATGGTCGGTGGCCTCCTCGCGGACCGGCTCATTGCGCGCGACCTCAGGCTCGCCCACCTTCGCCGAGCTTCTGTTGTAGTCCTCGAGCGACCAACTCGTGAGGTGCCAACCGTCACAGGTGGGGCAGCAGTACACCCGCTGCTCCCGGCGCGCCGGATTCGTGCGGTCCAGGCAGGCCAGCACGATCTCAGCGTCGCTGCGAGTCATGAAGCGCTACTTGCCGATTGCGCACCGCGTAGTGGGCACGCGGGTGTGCCGCCTCATGAGATCTGATCCGTTACTGAGCCCCAATGCTCTGTGGGTCCTATGCGCCCGTCGATTTCCTCGGCGCTGCCGAAGTTCTCCCCTCATCTGTGCCATTGCGAAGTCCCCTCCCCGGTTGTAGCACTTGACGATGTTCGATCGATTTCCGTTGTGGACACTATACATGCGTGAAAACATTGTCAAACTGAATGTCGAACTTTGACTTCGGCTCTTTTGTGGTTAGGATCGCTTCGTCGAGAGGAGAGCCATGGCAGACGCTCCACCACTGGTCACAGCGGCGGATATCTCCCGTTACGCCGGTGTCACCCGTGCGACGGTCAGCAATTGGCGGCGGCGCCACTCCGACTTTCCAGCATCAGCTGGCGGCACCGAGGCACGACCGATGTTCGACCTCGACGAGGTCAAAGCGTGGCTTGCTGCCCACGGTTACGGTGCAACGCAATCCCCGGTTTCTGAGCTACGCACCCTGGTCCAGGCGCATGTTCGTCCGGACGATGTTGTGCCACTGCTGAAGACTGTGGTAATCGAGCAGGGCCGATTAGCGGTGACCGGTGTGCCTGGGCAATTCTCCCCAGAGCTGTGGGCTGCAGTACGTAATGTCGCCGAACACGAAGGTGCCCGGACCGTGCTCGAGGCGCTGGCTGAGCGGGCCCTCCAAGGAACGCTGGAGTCGGGGGTCTACTGGACTCCTGAATCACTGGCCAGATTTATGGCGCAGTTCGTTGCGCGGCCGTCTGATGGTTGTCCGGTCAGTGTGCTCGATCCGGCATGCGGCCGCGGCGGCCTACTGATCGAAGCGGCTCGACTTGGCGCGCTGAAGCTCTACGGGCAGGACTCCGCGTCGGTTCAGACGGAACTTGCCCGGCTATCGGTAGCGCTGGAAACAGGGATAGATCCCGACGTCCGCACAGGAGACAGTCTGCGCGCCGACGCATTCCCCGATCTTCAGGTCGATGCCGTGCTGTGTATTCCGCCTTTCGGACAACGTGATTGGGGTGCGGACGAGCTGAGGTTCGATTCGCGCTGGGAATACGGCGAGCCGGTGCGCCTCGAGTCCGAGTTGGCGTGGGTGCAACACGGACTTGCGCACCTTCAGCCCGGGGGCACTGCCGTGTTCGCGCTGCCGCCCGGAGTTGCATTTCGGACATCCGGTCGCCGGATCCGGGCGGCTCTGCTCCGGGCGGGCGCGGTGCAGGCCGTCATAGCTCTACCGAGCGGGCTCCTGCCGTGGACGACGATCGCGATCCAACTGTGGATTCTGCGCCGTCCCGATGCCGACGGGGCGGGACGCGGAAAAGTGTTGTTCGTCGATGTTTCGGCGGCGCGAGAACCTTTCGAGACCTACACCGATCAAGCCCTTTCGATCTGGCGAGCCTTCGACGCTGATCCGGAGGGATTCACTGCGGTTCCGGACCTCGCGGCATCGGTTCCGGTTATCGCGTTACTGGATGATCTGGTTGATCTGACTCCAGGGCGATACAGTCGTGCTCCTCTCGATCCCGCGGCATTGGTCGAACGTATCGGGCAGGTTGCCGCGGATCTGTCAGTGCAAACGGACCGCCTACAGGCGGATGTCGCAGCTGCCGGGAAATGGTGCGTCGCACAGCAAAAGTCGTTGCGCACAGCCACTATCTCCGATCTGGCTCAACGTGGCATGCTGCAAATTCTGCGCACTTCTCAGGTGCCCGCAGAGCAGACAGCCGCAGCCGCGGTGGATGCCTCACGCTCAGTGCTGTCCGGTCGCGATCTCGTCACAGGTGGGCGTGCCTCAGAAACCGTTGGTGAGCTGGCCGTATCGTCGAATCTTGTGGTGATCGAGGTCGGCGATGTGCTGCTACCGGTGGTTCGCGGCAATCGCCAGGGCGGCGCACCTATTCGAGTGGCCGACGAAACCGACGCCGGCGTTATCGCTGGTACTGGTGTGATCGTGTTGCGTCCGGATCCGAAACACATCGATCCATGGTTCCTGGCGGGTTTCGCGGCCAATGCTGACAACGGTGCTACTTCGGGGGGAGCTACGACGATCCGTACCGAAACGAACCGAGTTCGAATACCGTTGCTGCCGTTGTCCGAACAAGGGGGGTACGGCATGGCTTTCAGGCACATGACCGAACTACGTGCGATAGCTCGGCAGGTTGCCGAATCCGCCGATACATATGCAGGGCTTGTCGTCTCCGGTCTGACGACCGGCGCGCTGAACCCCGCTCGACAGTTCTGAGGGGAGGAGCCGGTGGAGCGACTGAAAGACACCGATCCCAAGCGGATCGGCGATGTCGCGGTCCGCGGTCGGCTCGGCAACGGTGGAATGGGCCGGGTCTACTTCGGCGTCACCGACGATGGGGATCCGGTGGCTCTCAAGCTGATTCGCGAGGACCTTCTGGGGCGGGAAGAGGTACGCGCCCGCTTCGCACGCGAACTTGACGCCCTTCGGTCTGTGCAGAGCCCGCATGTCGCGACTCTGCTGACCGCCTCTGACGAAGAAGAGGAAAGGCCCTGGCTCGCCATCGAATACATTCGCGGTCTGAGCCTCAAAGAGTTGATCGAAACGCGTGGTCCGCTCGATGCGGATCAGACCGCGGTTCTTGGCCTGCTGCTGACGAAGGCGCTCGACGACATCCACGCCGCCGGGTTGTTGCACCGGGATTTCAAGCCCGGCAACATCCTGATGGGTCGGGAGGGCCCGAAGGTTATCGATCTGGGATTGGCGGCGTTCATGGAGGGGCCCACCGATCTCACCGGCAGTCAAGCCCATCTCGGTACGCCAGTGTGCATGTCGCCCGAGCAGATCACGACGCCACGGCACCTGACCGCTGCCGCGGACATCTATGCCTTGGGTGCCACGCTAATGTACGTTCTGACCAGGCATTTTCCGTTTCAGGACAAAGCTGCCCCCACGCTCCTATACAAGATCTCCGATCCGAAAACGCTGCCCGATTTCAGTGGTGTGCCCGAATCGTTCGAGCAAATCCTGCACCGGATGCTTGCCTTCGACCCGGCCGCCCGGCCACCCGTCTCCGAACTGCACGCATGGTTCACGCAGCTGATCGGCAACCGATTACCGGCAGCGATCCGGAACCTTGCCGTTTCGACTTACGTTGAGCGGGAGTCCGATCCGCCGGAACCGACTCCGCCGCCGCGTCCGCATCGCAAAGACCTGTCCACGTTCGCGCCACCAGGGTCGGTGATCTACCAGCTCGCCGAGCGGCTGCGCACCAATTACGCCTCCACTGCCCGATTCTGACCAGCTCAAAGGAGCACAGTGAGCGAGACTGCCTACCCGCCTGGTGCCCGGATCGAAGTCCGCGACGCCGAGTGGATCGTCCGCACCTGCGCGAAAATCCGACATGCCGACGGTGACAGTTACCGCATCACCGCGGTCGGCGCCTCGGAGTTCGTCCGCGACGAGGAAGCGGTTTTCTTTACCGAACTGGACGAGATCAGCTTGTTACGGCCCGAGGACACCACACTCGAGCAGGACGAGACACCGCGCTTCGCGAAGAGCCGGCTGTTTCTGGAAGCGGTGCTGCGCCGCACGCCGCTGCCGCAGACCGAGAAGGGATTGGCGCTTGCCGACCGGTTCCTGCTGGACCCGCTTGCCTACCAACAGCGCCCGGCCGTTAAGGCCCTGGAAGCCCTGCGCCCGCGCATCTTGCTGGCAGATGTGGTCGGCTTGGGTAAGACGCTGGAGATCGGCTTGATTCTGGGGGAGCTGATCCGGCGCGGTCGTGGCGAACGCATCCTGGTCGTCACGCCGCAGCAGGTGCTCGAGCAGTTCCAACGTGAGCTCTGGACCAGGTTCGCGATTCCCTTGATCCGGCTGGATTCGGTTGGCATCGAACGCATTCAGAAGTACATCCCGGCCGGCCGTAACCCTTTCACCTACTACAAGCGGGTCATCGTCTCGATCGACACCCTCAAGAACGAGGGGAAGTACGGTCATCACCTGGAGAAGATGAACTGGGACGCGGTCGTCATCGACGAGTCGCACAACCTGATCGGTGAAACCAGCCTGCGCAACAAGCTGGCCCAGCTGCTGGCGCGCCAGACCGATGCGCTGCTGCTGGCCAGCGCGACCCCGCACAACGGCAACACCGAGTCCTTCGCCGAGCTGATCCGCATGCTCGATCCGGCGGCGATCGCCGACACGTCAAAGTATCAGGCGAAAGACATTGCGCACCTGTACATTCGGCGCACCAAGACCGACTCCGAGGTACGCAATCAGATAGGCACGAAGTGGCCGGATCGGGGGCCGTCGGTGCCGCTTCGCTGCGCGGCCACCCCGGCGGAGGAGAAGATTTTCGCGGAGTTGACCGAGGTCTGGCTGGCCGGTGAGCAGCGGCTCGGCGGCCCGGTGGTCGGCACCAAGAACCGACTGTTCCCCTACACGCTGCTCAAATCCTTCCTGTCGTCGCACAAGGCGCTCGCCAAGACTGTGGCCAACCGGTTGCAGTCCGCCGAGGAACAACGCGAGATCGACGCGCTGAAGACGTTGCAGCAGTTGACTTCTCGAATGACCGACGACGATTCGGCTAAACTCGCTGCTCTCGTCGCCCGGCTGAAGGAGATCGGCGTTGGCCCTAAGAGCCGCACCCGCGTAGTGGTTTTCTCCGAAAGCGTCGAAACGGTCAACTGGCTGCACGACCTGCTGCCACGCGCCCTGGGGCTTCGCGCGGACGGGGTTGAGAAGCTGCTCGGGAACGGCATGTCCGATCAGGCGCAGCAGGACATCATCGAGGGATTCGGCTTGTCCGACAGCGCGGTTCGAGTGCTCGTCACCACCGACGTCACCTCCGAAGGCGTCAACCTGCACCACCAGTGCAACCATCTGATCCACTACGACGTGCCGTGGAGCCTGATCCGCATCGAACAGCGCAACGGTCGCATTGACCGCTACGGACAGAAGGAACATCCTCAGTTCGACGCCGTCATCCTCACTTCGGAACTGGAGGGGGCCAAGGACGACCGGACCGTGGCGGAGAAGCTGCTCGCGAAAGAGGAAGCGGCACACCGCAGTCTCGGGACAGCGGAGGCGGTCACCGGTGAATACCGGGCCGAGCGGGAAGAGCGTCGGCTGATTCAGGATCTGTTGGCGGGCAAGACCGTTGACGAGTCGCTGGACGTGCAACCCCTTGATGACGTGCTCGCCGACCTGCTCGGCTCGATCGGCACCGACGAGCTCGACGGGGACCCGGCGCGTGCCAACGCGCCGCACCTGTTCGACAGCACGGAGGCGTTCGTCAAGGAGTCGATCGACTCCTTGTGTCTGCTCAACGATCTCGAAGACGACGGGGAGATGCTGGCGTTCACACCGCCGAAGGATCTGGTGCACCGGTTGTCCGCGCTGCCTTCCGACTACATGCGCATGCATCGGGTGGACCAGCGCATGAAGGTCACATTCAATCGGAAACTGGCGCAACGCAAGCTGACCGAGGCACGCGACACCAAGATGATGTGGCCGGAGATCGCCTACCTGTCGGATCTGCATCCGCTGGTCGACTGGGTCACCGACAAGGTCCTGGTCCGGTTGGGGCGGCAAAAGGCCCCTGCGATCGTGGCCGCCGTCGATGAACCGGTGTTCCTCATCCAAGGCATCTACTCCAACTCGCTGGGTCAGCCCACCGTGGTGGAGTGGATGGCCGTGACCGCCGACGGCGTACTGCCGCGGCCGATGACCGAAGTCCTCGCCGACGCCAAGGTCGGACCGGGCATGACCAATACCAGGCGAACCGTGGACCTCGCCCCGCTCCAGGCCCGCATCCCGGAGGTCGTGGCCGCCGCGCGCGCCCACCTGAATGCGCGCCGCAGCGAATATGACGCCAAAGTCATTGCACCGCTCAATGAATACCGTCACAGGCTCCAGACCTGGGAGCAACTCACCCTCGACGGACTCCCCGAGGCCCGCAAGAGCCGACGTGACGCCGTCAACGAAACCGTCGACCGCCAACAGCAGCTGCTCGACGCCATGCAGACTTCCGGCGCGCCCTTGCTGCGGGTGCTGGCCGTCCTCGTTCCGCAGCAGGAGGCAGCGCAGTGAGGCTCGATTCACTCGTCAATCGTGGCGACTATTTCTCGGCGCACTATCTTGCCGAAGTGCTGCCGAAGGACCTGAAGAAGAAGGACGGCCTGCTGGCCGCCTGGACCGAGCGTGAGAAGCAGCACCGGCAGCAACAGCAGCCCCCCGCGGACCCGACCGCGGAGGCCACCGTCGAACGCACCTGGGCGACTCCACGGCAGGGTCTGCGCGCACTCGGCAAACCGTACTTCGCTGATCGTCCCTACTTCGCCGACCTCGACGCGCGCCGCCGCGACGGCGAGCCGCTCACCGCACGCGAATCGGCCGAACAGCACAAGAAATTGCACGAGCTGCACGGTGATGTGCTGCGCGCCTTGGGTTTCGACGCCCAGCCGCGAGAACTGACCATCGAGCGCACGGGCCGCGAGCACGCCGTCCCCGTCGCCTACGCCGACGACCACCTCATCGCCATTGAATGCGGTTGGGCCGTCGACGTGGACGCCGCACTCGACGACAGTCAAGCCGGACGACTGCTCACCCCGGTCCCGCTGGACAACCACACGGAACTCACCTCCGGCACGAAACTCGCCAAATGGCTGTTCGCGGGCGACAACCCGCCACGCTATGTGCTCATCCTCGCCGGTGGCGTGGTGATCCTAGCCGACCGCGCCACCTGGGGAGAAGGCCGCTACCTCGGTGTCAGCCTCGATATCGCGTTGGGTCGCAACGATATCGACGAACTGTCGGTCATCGCTGCCCTGTTCGGCGCGGACTCGCTGCTCCCGCCCGCCGAAGGCGGCTCCGAACCGCTCACCGATCTCCTCACCAGCTCCCGCAACCACGCGGTCGGCGTCTCCAAGGAACTCCGCGACGGTCTCAAGGAATCGGTCGAGCTGATCGCCAACGAGGTGCTCGACCGCATCCGCGCCCAGGGCGCACGCCCTGAGGACATCATGGAACCCGCCGCCCTCGCCAAGGAGCTGGGCCGGGAATCCCTGCGCTACCTGTACCGAATCCTGTTCCTGCTCTATGCCGAAGCACGCCCGGAACTGGGCATCCTGCCCACCGACGACCAGGACTACGGCCGCGGCTACAGCCTGGCTCGCCTCGGCGATCTGGTGGTACGCGACCTCTGCGACGAGGACAACCTGCACCTATATGAGTCCCTGGATCTGTTGTTCAAGTTGGTCAACGAGGGACACCGGCCGCGCACGGCTGAGGAGCTCGCCGCGAAAAAGGCCGCCGAAGTGGAGCTGGCAAACGACGGCAAGCTGTCCGAGGGCAACAAACTCTCCGAGGAGGTGGGACTGCGCTTCGAGCCCATGCGCTCGGACCTGTTCGAGCCCACCGCAATCAGTCTCATCCGCGCCGATCTCCTCATCGATGACGACGAAGGCCGCACCGTCGACACCCGGCTCCGCAACGCCTGCCTCTACCAGGTGCTGCGCAAGCTCATGCTCGCCAAGGGCCGACGCAAGGAACGCGGCGGCTTCATCTCCTACGCTCAGCTCGGCATCAACCAGCTCGGCGCGGTGTACGAGGGCCTGATGTCCTACACAGGATTCATCGCCACCGAGGACCTGTACGAGGTCGCCAAGAACGGCGACCCCAAGGACGGGTCCTGGATGGTTCCTAAATCCAAGGAAAACGAGTATCCAGACGACGTTTTCGTCCGACGTGTAGATGATGACGGCACGAAGTCCGGTGAGAAGGTGCGGTACACGAAGGGGCACTTTGTCTACCGTCTTGCTGGCCGTGACCGTGAGACGAGCGCCTCCTACTACACCCCGGAATCTCTGACCAGCGTCACTGTGCAACTCGCGCTGAAATACCGTCTCGATCAGGACGACACGACCACCACGGCGCAGGAGATCCTCGGCTGGAAGATCTGCGAGCCCGCCCTCGGGTCCGGAGCATTCCTCAACGAGGCCATCAATCAGGTGGCGGCGGAGTATCTGAAGCGGCGTCAGCGTGAGCTCGGCATCGACATCGACCCAGAAAAATACGAGGAAGAGCTGCAGAAGGCGAAAGCCTATATTGCCCTGCACAACTCGTACGGCGTCGATCTTAACGAGACCGCAGTCGAACTAGCGGAAGTCTCCCTCTGGCTCAACGTCATGCATCCCGGCTTGCAGGCTCCCTGGTTCGGCCTTCACCTCCGACGCGGCAACTCTCTCATCGGTGCGGGACGCAAGGTGTATAGCGCCGCGCAACTGACCAAGGGCGAATGGCTCACGCAGGCACCCGAAGACCTGCCCTTCTCCGCAGGACCGTTGCCCGCAGGCAAAATTCACCACTTCCTGGTGCCTGCCGACGGTTGGGGCGCGGTCGCGGGGGCCAAAGAGGCGAAGGCCCTGGCACCGGAACGGGCGAAAGCGCTGGCCGACTGGCGCAAGGGTATGAAGAAGAGGGTCTCCGACAAGAAGGCCAATGGTCGGCGAGCTTCACAACTCCAGCGCCTTCAGGCCCTCGCCGGTCGCGTGGAATACCTGTGGGATCTGGTTATCCAGCGACTCACCATCTCCGAGCTCGAGATCAGCCGCAAAATCGAAGTATGGGGCGCGGACTGGCTCACGCATCCGGAACATGCCGTGTCCAAGGAGAAGGTGTATCAGGACCTCACCGCGCCGGGCACACCGTACTGGCGGCTGAAGAAGGTCATGGACACTTGGTGCGCACTGTGGTTCTGGTCATTGAATGAGGTAGGCCTGCTCAACGGCAGCGACGCTCGGTACACAAGGGAGCAGGCCACCAATTCTCTTGTGGATTCACTGGTTTCGGTAGAACCGCCCAACGCACCAGAGATCGCGATGGAATCGTCCGGCTTCGAGCAGATTTATGTCACCGAGTCGTTGTTCAGCCTCGGCAACGAACAACTTGACCTGGCAGGGTATGCCCAAACGCAGGTCACAAGTACCCGCAAGCCCAAGGCGGCACGCCGACCGAGCTTCGACCCGGTACGCGAGATCATTCCGTTGCAGAGCCTGGATGACTGGATCGACTTCGTGGAGGCGGTGCTCGGCCGGGCGGATGTGCCGGAAGATTCGTTGGTCACCAGTTTCGTGGGCCTGAAGGATCTGGAGGAATACGAGGACCAACTGCCGGTATGGATGGGCATGGATTCGGAATTCAAGCTGGGCGAGAGGTTTCCGTGGTTTGGTTCTGCAGAGGTAATCGCTGACAGCCAGGGCTTCTTCCATTGGAATCTGCAATTCGCGCAAATCTTCAGTTGTGGAGGATTCGACATCCAGGTTGGAAACCCGCCCTGGGTTCGTCCGGAATGGGATGAATCCGGTGTATTGGCCGAAAGTGACCCTTGGTTTAAACTGTATCCAACGGCCGCGCCTGGACTTTTTAATGAAAAACGAGATCTTCTGCGAAATGATTCTATTGACCGCGGATATCTTCAGGAGCTTTCGTCGCACACTGGAATATCTGAATTTATAGGTTCCCCTGCTGTTTATCCACC
>NZ_JBSGBY010000176.1:0-13657 GCF_053601505.1 Nocardia sp. NPDC004722 | reverse complement strand
CTGCAGGTCAGCTACTGGGTGGTCGGCGTTCCAGCAGGGCAGAACGCCCAATACTTCCAGCAGATCCGCAACGCATGGACCGCTCGTGGGTGGACTCTTCAGAAGGACGCTGACGACCACTGGGCGCCGATGCACACCCCCGACGGCTACGTACTCGTCCTCCAGTACGCACCATCGCAAGACCAATCCCTGAGCGTCACCGCTGGCTCTCCATGCTTTCCCAAGGCATCCGGAGGTACGACTGCTCCTCAACCGACCGAGATCAAACGCCCATAAGGAGCCGGCAATCCCCACATGCAGGGTGCCTGAATAACTTTCCGGACAGGAGCTTTCACCGCGGCGATCCAGCAGCGGCTGTCCGGACGCGGTCAGCACCTTGCCATCGAGATCAACGAGCGCCGGCATCGAAACCACCAGGGCCATACTGCGTGCCATCGCGCGTCCGCCGAAAATTTTGGTGATCACCACCTACGAGAACGACGACTACGTCTACTCCGCTCTCCGTGCCGGCGCCGACGGATTCCTCCTCAAACGGGCGCGCCCCGCCGAAATCGCCAACGCGGTGAGAACCGTGGCCGTCGGCGAGTCGCTGTTGTATCCGGCAGCGGTCAGGGCGCTCGCGACCGGCCGTGGAAACCCGCACGCCCGTGAACAACTCACCCGTGCCGCGCTCACCGAGCGCGAGGAGACGGTGCTCTTGCTCATCGCCAGGGGATTGTCCAACAACGAAATAGCCGACCACCTGCACCTGGGCTCCGAAACCGTCAAGACCCACGTGAGCGCCATTCTGGCCAAACTGGGAGCCCGGGACCGCACCCAAGCGGTAATCCTCGCCTACGAATCCGGCTTCATCGACCGCTGAGCGGACCTTACGCAATCGGTGGGAGATGCCTTACCCGAGCGCCTCCCGCAATGCCGAAGACCAAGGCAGCCACCGCGGATCGGGACCACCGGTATCGTCGCCGATCATATTGGTGCACGTATAACCAACGGCGACACCGGATTCGAGATGCGCGCAGCCGATTCTGCCTCCGCTGCCGACCTGTCCGAAGGCGCCCTCGCCGAGCAACTGGGCGGGACGGGTGAGCTCGTAGCCGTGGCCGAAGTAGTTGCCTCGCGGCATCACGTTCAGGGGCGCCGGGTGGGTGAGTCCCTCGGTTTGCGGTTGCCGCGCCCGCTGGACCGCCCCCGCGCTGAGCAGTCGGATGCCGTCGATCTCACCGATGGTCGCCGCGAACATTCGCGCCACCGAGCGCGCGTTCCCGATCCCGTTGCCGGACGGCACTTCTGCCGCGTGCCCCGCCCGGGTATTGAGCAGCGCCAGGCCCTCGTCCCTGGTCGCGACCGTCGCGAGCGTCGCACGGACAAGCCGCGCACCGACATCGACGCCCATCCCGCTCAGCATCGCTTCCACGTCGGCGGGGCCGGGCATGTGTCGACGGGTGAACTGGGGGACGACCCGGTATTCCTGGCTTTCCGGCAGACCGATCCACAGGCTCAATCCGAGCGGTTCGGCGACTTCCAGGGCGAAGAACTCGCCGACACTCTTGCCGGAGACCCGGCGGATCAACTCACCGGCCAGATAGCCCCAGGTCAGGAGTGGTAGTAGAAGGCAGTGCCCGGCTGCCACAGGGGTGCCATCGATTCGAGGGCAGAAACGCAGGCGGACCAGTCCGTCAATTGTTGGGCGCCGATCCCGGAGTCGGCATCGAAGCTGGACAGACCACCTCGATGTGACAGCAGGTCAGCGACCGTGATTTTAGTCTTGCCCGCTGCCGCGAACTCCGGCCAATAAACCCGAACCGGCGCATCGAGATCGAGCAGCCCCCGATCGACGAGGATATGCACGCAGGTCGCGGTCATCCCCTTCGACACCGACATCAGAACCGTCAACGACTCCGCATCCCAAGCCTTCCCGGATTCCGGATCTTGACCTGTCCACAGATCCACGACAACGCGGCCCTGACGATAAACACACAGCTGCGCGGCACCCTCATCACCGTCGTGCGCCCGCGCGAAACCATCCCGCACCGCCTCGAACCCACCCTCGACAAACCCGTCAACCATCGCCCTGAGCCTCCTCTAGGAGCTACAGCGGGTACACCTAGAGGCGAAACCCCTTCGCGCAGAGAACGATATTCCATCGCACACGGGTCTACACGAGGCGGTGACGCTACGCAGCTTGCCGGAGCCGCGGCAAGCCGATTGCAGGGGATAATTGCGCCGTAATCTGTTCTACCGCAGTACTGTTGACCAAGCGAGTTCCGCTCCGGGTCGGAGATTTCTCGTGGCGCGGTGTTATTCCGGGGCCATGTAGACGGCGCTGGCGCTGCGGCGTACGTCGAGGGAGGGACGGTCGCGCAGGGTTGTCAGGAGGTTGGGCCAGGGGCGGGCCAGCCGAGTGTGGAACCGCATCGCGTCGTGAGTGATACAGCCGTCAGGGCGCTGGACGCGGCCAGGGCGGTGGCGATCGGGCCGGCAGATCGGCCGGGCCGCCACCGAGGTTGTGGGGGAGTTGGGCGGTGAGCTGCTCGGCGGGGAGGGCGCCGGATGCCATGGGGGACAGGCTTTCACCGTGGCGATCCTCCCCTGCATCCTGGACAGCGTCACCTACGACGGCGAGATCCCCTCTCGATCATCGACTTCCCGAACTCCTGAGCCCAGCGGTTACTCCTCGATGTTTGGCTGATGAGTTGGCTGCAACGCCCACAACTTCCCTTTGCACACCGTAAATTTCGCCAATCGTCAGCGATTGTGTGTGTTAGAGCCAGTCGCGCCCCAGCCGTCCCCGGTCACCGTGGTCTGCCGTGAGTAGGTCGACTCGGGGTGCATAGTCACCACGTCCAGGCGGCGTACCAGTGTGGCGGGTGGTTCGCCGGTCTCGAAATGCTCGAGGGACGGCGTGAACACCGCTTCCGCGACGAGGCGGGTGGCTTGCGCTTTCAGCCGCGCTAGGGGTGGTCGGCCGCCGGTAGGATCGTAGACCACGATCTCGGCCAGGTCGTAGCCGTATTGTGCTGCGAGCCTGCGGATCTCGCTCTCGTCCCACTGCTGGCTGACGCCTGAGACGTCGGTGCGCAGGTATCCGAGTGCGGTGGGTGTGTAGCGCATGACCGCCCTTCGATCGTCGATGGCCGTGAGGTCGTGGAGTTGGAGATAGAAGCCGCCGTAGTCCTCGGCGGGGTCCTGGCTGCCGCACTGGAGTCCCAGTACGCCGCCGGGGAACTGGAACAGCCGCGTACGTCCTGCCATGAACCGACGCTACGAATCCGTTCGGGTCGGCGTCTACGAACTTGCGAATACTTGCGTACATAGCCTTATCTGCTGGTGAGATTGGCAGAGGCAGCGGACTATAGAGGTTTCTAGTTCAAATAAGCGCAAGTAGCAGCCGGAGGCTGGGATCATGCAACTGAACTTTCTCGGTAAGTGCGGCTCCGACAAGAAGAACTGTCCCACTCTGTATGCCACTGATCGGCGGAGTTTCGTTGTTCAGGGCTGGCGGACGGAGTGCCGCGACACCGTCGAAATTCCGCATGCGCTGCTCGGATTCGCCGGGGAGGAAGGCTTTCTCGCGTCGGCGATGACCGACACCGGGCGAGGTCGTTCATCCTGTCGGGGCGGCCGATCACCGATAGCGGGACGCTGGAACAGCTGACCATGGAAGACTTCGAGACGGCGATCGAGGTTCCGCGAGCTGAGAGGATCTACTTCGGTGGAATATCGCGGCGTTGACGATTGGGACTACCTGTTCGACGAGAGCCGGGAGTCGGCCTACCACATGGAGGTTCGCGATACCTACGCGGTCGCGAGCGAATCCGAGCCGCTTCGGCGGTTCCTCAACGGCGAACCGCCGCCGGATTACGACAAGTCCGAGTGGACCGACCTTATTCGAGAGATGACGGGCCGTGGCGTTGTCGTCAGCCGTGTTCGGGTTGTCACGGTGCCGCACAGCGACTATCAGCGGTGGCTGCTGTCGGTCACGGATGCGAATGTCGAGGCGGGTGAGGATATCCGTTATCTGCCAAGGCATCTCGCCGATTCCGTCGATATCCCCGGCGATGACTGGTGGCTGTTCGACGGCAGTCGCGTCGCTTTCAACCTGGTGGACCAGGAGGGGCGGCCAGCCGGTGTTGCGGTGACGACCGATCCGGAGATCGCGGCGTATTGCCGTGAAGTGAAGGATCGATTGCTGGCTCTTGCCACGCCATATCGGAAGTACATCAACGAATCTCCGGTGAACGACCGGTAGTGGCTGATTCGGTACAGGAGGCGCAGGAGGCTCTAGGCAAGCGGCTCCGGGAAATCCGTCGGGACGCCGGAGTCACCGGCCGAGAGCTTGCTGCCCACGCGGGATGGCACGAGTCGAAGGTCTCGCGCATCGAGCACGGCAAGGCCAAGCCCTCGGCGGCGGACCTGCGCGCCTACTGCGCTCACTGTGATGCGCACGCGCAATTGCCCGACCTGCTGGCCAGTCTCCACAACATCGATTCGGCGTGGCTCGAGTGGCGGCGACTACTCGGTACAGGGGTCGAACGCGGTCAACAGTTGGCTTTGAAGCTCGAAGCCGAGACGAGTCTCCTCCGGAATTACGAGCCGCAGATCATCCCCGGACTGTTGCAGACCGCGGAGTACGCCGAGGCCAAACTGAAGCGGGTCATCGAGTTCTACCGCTTGCCCGATGATTTGGACGCCGGGGTGTCCAAACGTATGGAGCGGCAACAGATCCTGTACCGGCGAGGTCATGGGTTCCATTTCCTTATCGGAGAGGCGGCTCTGTACACGACGGTCGGTGGCAACGAGGTGATGCGAGGTCAGCTCGACAGGTTGCAGACGATCATCGGAATGCCCCGTGTCACGGTGGGCATTGTTCCGCTCGCTTCCGAGGCGCTCGTAGTGGTCGAAGGGTTCATGATGTTCGACAACCGCATGGTGAAGGTCGAGGCACACACCGCCGAGCTGACCGTGACGCAACCGCGAGAGATCGCGCTCTATGGGCGCGCATTCGATACCTTGGCAAGCCAGTCGGTTACCGGCAAGGCGGCCCGGGAATTGATCTATGAAGCCTTGGCTCGGCGGTAGAGGTCTTCTTCGCGGACCTGAGTCCATCATATGAGTCGCGATGCTATCTTTCCCGTGGACGCATTGTGTGAACTCTTATTCGGTTACTTGAGCATACTTAATACCAAATAGTTTGATCTTCCTGCTTGTTGACAAGGGGAAAAAGGGTGGGCTCGACAGATCCGGCGGCGGAATCGCTTGGACTGATAATCAATATCATCATATGGGTCGGATTCGGTCTCCTGGTCTTCAAGATGGTTCGTGCGGTGCTCCCGCTCCGGATCAACTCGCAGGCGACCGGGTTCGAAGGTCTGCGGGGGAGGCAGAACTGGGAGGTGACCAGGGTTACGGGTCGCGTCTTGGGGGCGAATGCCACGGCGGAGATGTGGTCCGCCGCGGGTTATCAATCGGATGGCACGCCCTTCGCTCGGACCGGGACCAACGTTCGTGAGACCTTCCGCCTCCAGTTGTTGGATGGTCGCCAGAATGATTTGCAGGCGATCAACTTTCATGTCAATCCTCGACAAGACGATGTCATCACGCTCTGCTACGCCCAGCGTGGAAGCACATGGAATGTGATCGCGGTACTGAACCATACGACCAATCAACAGTTCACCAACGAGGCCAGTCTGTTCAAACTCCTGGAGCCACACGCGGCAACCTACGCAATACTGGGCAGCCTCCTCATAGCGGGCATCAGCGTGTTCAGCGCATGCATTCTCCTGATCCCCGGATTCGGACTCATGTTCCTGTACTACAAGAGGAAGGGAGCCGTCGTACGCAACTTCGGCCGCCCCGGCCCGAACTCCGGCCTCGTCGCACTCTGGGTTCAGAGCGCGCCCGAAGCCGCGGCCCTCACGGGCTATCGCTAGCGGGTTACGCGCGGTCGGTGCGGCATTCGGGCTGGGAATCGTCCCGATGATGGCCCAAACCTCTGGCGGGCCAGGCGGTTACAGGGGACGCAGCCTGCTCTCACCAGCTGATGGAGCGGGCGTAGCCGATTCGGGACATGGTGTCGGCGAAGGTTGCGCGGCCGTTGGAGGGGATGGGGACTTGGTGGTGGCGGCCTGCGTTGGTGACGCTGACCTCGACGTAGCCGGTGATGGTGGTTTCGGTGGCCATCAGGAAGAAGAGGCTGAGGCCGCAGGTGAACGGCAGCAGGAGGATCGCTGCCACGATTGCCCAGCCGGGCATGCGTTTCTGTTCGTGGGAGTTGTCGACCGCGGTCCATATCGCGCCCTGCAGCGGCATCTGCCCGGAGGGGGGTGACGATCACACCGGGGAACACGGTGATGTCACCGAGGGTGAGCAGCACCTGCGCTGGCGTGATCGGGGGCTGCACCGGTGGCATGGGCGGCATCGGTACGGGCAGCCACTGATTGGGGTCGGTCATCGGCTCTCGAATTCGTCACGACAGGGTTCGGGTGATCTTGGACTTGTGGTGGACGATCCACTGTCGCGAATGCCGATGCGATGGCTTTTCATGCTGATGGCACGCGATGTCAGGTGTCTCGGCACAGGTCAGGGACAATCTGTGGAGTGTGGCCTGCGACGTTGAATGTGCTGTTGGCGAGGCTGGATGATGCCTTCGCCCAAGTGCCGCGCCCCCGGGCCATCGACGGGTGCTCGTGTTGCGTCGACGAGAAGGAGATCGAGGTGCTGCTGCGCACGCCGCGTGAGCAGCTCGAGGCCGGACAGCTCTGTAGCTACGCCCACAGCGTCACGCTGACTTGTGGGTCTGAGCACGACTTTCGCTATTTCCTGCCCCGCATACTGCGGCTGTCGCTGGCCGACGAGCATCCGATGCCGTGCGTCGAGATCACGTTCAGTCACATCGGGAACCTTCCGTGGCGGAACTGGCCGGAGGCCGATGCGTTGCAGGCGTTCTTCGACGCACTCTGGAACGACATGCTCATGAACCATCCGCCGATGCTCGACACCGATGACCTGCTCTGTTCGCTCGCCCTTGCCGAAGGTGCTGTGGCGCAGCGACTTTCCTCGTGGGAGCGGCTCGATACGCCCGCCGCGATCCGAAACCTGGGCGACTTCGTCGATGCCGACAACACGGGCACCGGCGGCGGCGTCAGGTTGAAGGACGGTCGGCTTGTTCCAAGTAATGCCTTCTGGGACAAGGATTCCGAGGCTCGGGCCGAGCTGATCAGCTGGCTCAATGACGGCCCGGCTGCCGAGGCGGTGGGGCTGGCGTTCGCTCGTGCGGACGACCCCGAACTGCTCGAGCTTCTCGCGGCTATCGACGCCCGACTGCGGGGCTGAGCGGCTTCGCTCAGGCGGATGTGGGTCCGGGTGGGCTGGGGTTCAGCCCACCCGGGCGTTACATGGTGGGTAGTTGGTTGCCCTGGACGAGTTCGATGTCGAGTTCGATTTTCACCGTGGTGCCGACGGCGGCGATTCCGGCTCGGACCATCGCGTTGTAGTCGATGGCGAAATCTTCGCGGTGGAGGAGGGTTTCGGCGTGGAAGGCGGCTCGGGTGCCGCCCCAGGGGTCGGGGCCGTAGCCGCCGTAGGTGACGGTGAGGTCTACGGGGCGGGTGCGGCCGTGGAGGGTGAGTTCGCCTGGCATGAGCCAGGTGTCGGGGGTGGTGCGGCGGAAGCCGGTGCCGGTGAAGGTGATCAGGGGGTGGTGGTCGACGTCGAGGAAGTCGGCGGAGCGTAGGTGGTCGTCGCGCATGCCGATGCCGGTGTCGACGGTGGCCGCCTTGATTTCGGCGAATCCTGTTGACTGTTCGAAGATCTCGGCGATGTCGAGGCGGCCGCCCAACTCGGCGAAGCGGGCCTTGATGCTGGCGATGCCCAAGTGGCGGGCGGTGGCCTGGACGGTGGAGTGCATCGGGTCGATGGTCCACGGGCCGGGCGGTGGGGTCGACACCGCGTCCGCCTCGCGGTCGAGGCGGACGGTGCCGAGTGTGTTCGCGCCCGCGGCGGCGATGCGGACCACGCGGGCCACCGGCTGGTGGCCGGGTGCGGTCACCACGGCGGTGTGCATGCCCGCGGGCAGCGGCTCGGTGGCCGCCGTCCCGGCCTCGCCCGCGGTGGCGCGGGCGAGTTGGTGACCCTGCAGATCCGTGACCGTCAGGACGGCTCCCGGAATCGGCCAGCCTTCGGCACTGCGAATTTCCGCGGTGAGGCCGCTCATGGCAGGTCCGTAGCTTGCTGGACACCGACCCCTTCGAGGTCGTACCCGAGTTCGACGCTGTGGTCGACCCTTCCGCCGTTTACGGTGACCGTGCTGGCCACCGGCGGATAGCCGCGGGCCACCACCGTGTACCCGCCCTCGACGAGGTCGGTCAGCTCGTAGCGGCCGTGCTCGTCGGTGCGGGTGGTGCCGATCGGGATCCCGGCCGCGTCGAGCACGGTGACCAGTGCGTTCGGCACGGCCTGCCCGTCGGCGACGACGGTGCCGGTGAGCACGGCCGTCGCGGTGAGCTCGAGGTCGTAGCGCAGCGACCCGGTGTCCGGCACCACCAGGGTGGTGGCGAGGGGCCGCAGCCGCTCGGCCGCGGCGACGAGGGTGTAGGTGCCCGCCCCGACGCCGTGGCAGACGTAGCCGCCGTCGGTGCCGGTGACGGCCGCGCCCACCACCTCGCCGCGCTGATCGGTCAGCGTGATGGTGACCCCCGCGAGGGGTTCGCCGCGACCGGAAGCGCGCACGGTGCCGGATAATTCGCCCGAGCCTTCGAGGGTGAGGTCGACCTGCTGCGCGTGCCCGTCGATCGTCACGTTCACCGCCGCGGGCATGTGTCCGCTCGCCGAGGCGATCAGCACGTACTTCCCGGCCGCGGGCAGGTCGACGCGGTAGTCACCGCCGTCGTCGCCCAGCGCTCGCGAAACCTGATGCCCGCGTTGATCGATGAGCGTCAGCGCCGCACCGGGTACCGGTTGCCCGTCCTCGCGCAGGATCCGCCCGCCGATCGAGAGCCCGCCCGCCGAGGCCGCGGTCATCGTCGCTCCCGAGCTGGAAGCCGGTTGTACAGCAAGCACATTGGCTACTCCGTTCCGTTCGACGTGGCCGTTGGCCTGCGCCGCGACGGCCCCGGCCAGGACGGGCACGGGCTGCGAGATCGCCTCGGCCGCACCCTCCCACACCTGTTCCTCGCCCCAGGCGGCGTCGTCGGCTGGGACGGGGGCAGGCTCGGGCGCGGCCTGCGGGGCCGCGATGTCCTGCAGCGGAATCTCCTTCATGAACAGCAGCACCACGAACGCCAGCAGCGCCACGCCCCCCGCCACCCAGAACACGGCCTGCATGGAGTTGGTGAACCCGATCAGGATGGGGTCGCGGACCTCCGCCGGAAGCGCCGCGATCCCCGCGGTATTGGATTGCAGGGTGTCGAGTTTGCCGGTGCTGAAGCCGGGCGGCAGATGCCCGCCGAAAGCGTCGGTGATCTTGTGCGGCAACAGGTTGAACAGGATGGTCAGGAAGACCGCGACACCCAGGGTGCCGCCGACCTGCCGGAAGAAGGTCGCGGCCGCGGTCGAGACGCCCATATCCGAACGGGGACCGGCATTCTGGACGGCGATGATCAGCGTCTGCATGCACCCGCCCAGCCCGAGCCCGATGATGCCCGCGTAGACCAGCGGCTGCCACAGCGCGGTGTCGTAGTGCACGGTCGCGTACAAGAATGCGCCGCAGGCGATGATGAAGGTGCCGAGCACCGGCAGGATCTTGTAGCGCCCGGTCCGCTTGGTCACTTGGCCCGAGATCAGCGATCCGGTCATGATGCCCGCGACCAGCGGCAGCATGAGCAGGCCCGCCTTGGTGGGCGAGAATCCGCGCACCACCTGCATGTACAGCGGAACCATCGAGATGGCCCCGAACATGGCGATGCCGACGATGAACCCGCCCACGATGCACACCGTGAACGTGGAATTCTTGAACAGCCGCAACGGAATCAGCGCGGCGTCCTTCATCAGGTATTCGATCCCGATGAACAGCGCCAGCCCGACCAGGCCGATGGCGTAGCAGAGGATCGCCCGCCCCGAGCCCCAGCCCCAGCCGCGCCCCTGTTCGGCGACGATGAGCAGCGGCACGACGCAAATGGCCAGTGCGACAGCGCCGCCCCAGTCGACGCGGACCTGCTGGCGCTGATGCGGCAGATTGAGCACGCGGGCCACGACCGCCAGCGCGACGATGCCGATGGGCACGTTCACCAGGAACACCCAGCGCCAGCCCTCGATGCCGCCGAGGTGATCGAAGCCCGAAAGCCAGCCGCCCAGTACGGGTCCCAGCACGGTGGCGATGCCGAAGACCATCATGAAATAGCCCTGGTATCGCGATCGCTCCCGGGGCGGCACGATATCGCCGATGATGGTCATGGCCAGCGACATCAGACCGCCCGCGCCCAGACCCTGGAAGGCACGGAATCCGGCCAGCTCGTACATCGAGGTGGCGAACGTGCACGCCGCCGAGCCGATGACGAACAGCGCGATCGCGGTGAGGTAGAAGTACTTCCGCCCGTAGATGTCGGCCAGCTTGCCGTAGAGCGGCGTGCTGATGGTGGCGGTGATCAGGTAGGCGGTGGTGGCCCACGCCTGCTGATCGAAGCCGTGCAGGCTGTTGGCGATGCGCACGATCGCGACGCTGACGATGTTCTGGTCGAGCGCGGCGAGGAACATGCCGAGCAGCAGGCCGGACAGGATGGTGAGGATCTGTCGATGGGACAGCCTCGGTGGTGCCTCGCCTGTCGAGCCCGGCGGCGCTTCGATGGTCGCGGAAGTCATGTCTGGGAGCCTTATTTCGTCTCGGTTGCTGCGGTTGATTTCTCGATGCCGTCGGCCAGCCGTCCCAGCAACCGGGTCAGCGTCTCCCGATCGGCCGGTGACCACTCGTCGAGCAGCTGTGCCAGCCACAGATTGCGTAGCCTGCGGTTCTCGGTGAAGATCCGCTCACCCTCCGGTGTCGCGCGCAGCACGCACGCGCGGCCGTCGATGGGATCGGCCCCACGCTCAACGAGACCGTGCCCCACCAGATTGCGAGTCTGTCGACTGATGGTCGAAATCTCGGCGTGCAGTGTTTCCGCGAGTTTCCCGGTGCGCTGTGGGCCGTCGTGCACGAGGCAGAACAGCATCGCGTACGCCAACTGCTCCAGACCTTCCGGTCCGTGCTTGATGACGCGATGCTTGGCCCGCCCGACCGCCCGGAGCAGTCGGACCAACTGGGTGCCGACCAGATCGGCATCCTCGAGTTCGGTTGTGGCACTGAGATCACGGGCTGCGGCCGCCATGATCGATTCCTTTACGAACTGTTTAATTAGCACATACAACTACTTGCTGGTGCCAACTATACATACGCGTAGGGAGGGTTGCCACAGCCCCTGTTTCAACGTTCGCCGAGCCACCGGGGATGGTGCCGGTGCGCCCAGGATCGATCGACGTATCCGGTTCGCATGCCGCGGCGAGCTTCGGGATCCTGGAACGCTTTTCGGATGTGGCCGATCAGGACCGTTGCGATGGCCCAGGCGAGGACGTCGTGGACGAAGATCGCGCTCGTTCGGGAGATGGCGGGGAGTAGGTGGAGAAACCACATCAGCAGGCCGGTGCCCAGCATGACCAGGACGGTTCCGGCGATCCAGCCCGCGTAGAGCTGTTGTCCGGCATTGAATTTGCCGGTCGAGCGGTTCAGGCTGCGGAGGTCGGCGCGAAAGGCGGGGGAGAACAGGCCCAGCAGGACCGGGATCGGCAGGAGGATGCCGGAGAACTCGTGGACGGTTGCCACGATGTCTCGGCGGCCGACGAGTTGGGCCAGCGGCCCGATATAGAGGAAGGCCGCGGTGGTCACGCACAGCAGCATCAGTATTGCGGTGCCGCGGTGGACCATTCGCTCGGCTCTCGTGAACCGTCGTACGCGCCGTTCAGTGCTGGTCATCGAGCCAGCCGTCCACGTCGTATCCGCGCTCCTCCCAGTAGCCGGGGACGACCCGGTTGGTGACCGAAATGCCCGAGAGCCACTTGGCGGATTTGTAGAAGTACATCGGCGCGACATAGAGCCGGACCGGGCCGCCGTGCTCGTGCGTGATCGGTGCGTCCTGCATGCGCAGGGCCACCAGCACGTCGGCGCGGCGCGCCTGTTCGAGGGTGAGGCTCTCGGTGTACGCGCCGTCGAAACAGCTGAAGCTCAAGGCTTCTCCGCCGGTGCCGACCCCGGCGTCGTCCAGCAGGTCGGACAGCTTCACACCTTCGAACGGCACCTTCTCGACGCGCCAGCCGTCGGTGCACCGCACATCGTGGACGACGCGGGTCTGCGGCAACGCGCGCAGGTCTGCGAGCGTGTAGGTCCGCGGACGATTCACGAGGCCGTCGATTGTCAGCTCGTAGTCGGTCTCGCCCTTGCGCGGCACCGAGCGGACCACGCTGTAGTAGCGGAACCCGCCGGGATTCGGAAGCAGGCCGGTGAGACCGGTCGGGTCGCTCTGGGATGCCTTGGCCAGCAATCCTTCCCAGCCGGACTGCACGTACGGCGCCGTGACCAGCCCTGCCGCGCCGACGCCGAGCATGCCCAGCAGCGTGCGCCGAGCGAGGGGTCGGTTGTCGGGTTCCGGCATTGTTTTGCTCCTTTCGTCATCCGGGATATGGGTTCGGGCCCGCCCTCGGTGCGAGGGCGGGCCCGGTCGATCAGGGTGCGACGCAGCGGAAACTGGCCGGGGAGGCCGGATCGCCGTCGCCGTTGTAGCGGGAGACGAACGGCAGTCGGCAGATGTCGCGGGAGACCGTCTGCCCGGTGGCCGTGGTCAGGTCGGCGCGCAGCACATCCGGCGCCTGGCCGTGCTCGACCCACGCGGTCAGGGCGGTCAGATCGTTGCTGCCGGTGAGGGCGCAGTGCGCGACGCCTGGCGCCAGGAAGACGCGGTAGAAGTCGTCCACCTTGGCGGTGCCGCCCAGTTGCGCGTTCACGCGGTCGCGGTAGTCGACGGTGCCCGCGGTGGGGATGAGCTGGTCGGCGTCGCCCTGCCAGGTGATGAGCTTGCCGCCCGCGTCGCGGAACGCCGACAGGTTCGGGTCGGCGGTGCCGATGCTCGAGTCGAACTCGGAGCGGGCCTGCCGGAAGATCTGATCGAACTGCGCGTAGGTGATGTTCGCGGTGTCGAAGCCGGGCTGCTTCTCTACGAAGTTGGCGACCCACTGCGCGGGAACGGGGAACGGTGAGCCCACGGTGACGCCGTCGGGTCCGGTGGTGCTGGCCGTCAGGTTGCTGAAGTCGGCGCCGATCGGCAGGCCGTACCAGAGCCGCTGACCGTTGCCGTCGCGCGGGCCGTCCCAGATCTTGCGCACCACTTCGGCATCGGCCTCGCTGATCGTGTATTCCTTGCCCTCGCAGGCGACCTTGGTGCCGATCAGGCTGCGCGGGTCGAAGTCGCAGCGGCTCGGGTCGCTGATCAGACCGTCGGCGACGCCGTCCTTCGGATCGCACGCCTTGACCGCGGCCTGATTGAACGCGGTGAACTCGCACGCGGTCGGGAAGGTGTGCGCCTCCTTCATCACCACCTGCGGCCACAGCACGAGTACCTCGAGTCGCGCTCGCTGGCGGCTTGAAAGTTCGACCCCCACAACTGAATACACAACTGAATAGGGAGGCCGCGATGGCGGA
>NZ_JBSGBY010000175.1:0-13735 GCF_053601505.1 Nocardia sp. NPDC004722 | reverse complement strand
CGGTCATCAACCGGCACGTGTTCGAGTCCATCGCCCTGAACGCGCGCATCGCCCTGCACGTGCGCGTCCTCTACGGCCGCGACCAGCACCACATCACCGAGGCCGAATTCAAGGCCGTCGCACGGGCTTTGCGCGCGGCCGTCGAATACGACCCGCGCGTGTCCGGTGTTCCGTCGACGAAGGGCTCGCTGTGACCAAGAAGATCGCCCTGCTCGACTACGGCTCCGGCAACCTGCACTCCGCCAGCCGCGCGCTGGCCCGCACCGGCGCCGAGGTCACCATCACCGCCGATCCCGAAACCTGTTTGAACGCCGACGGTCTCGTGGTCCCGGGCGTCGGCGCGTACGCCGCGTGCATGGCGGGCCTGCTGTCGGTGCGCGGTGAGCGCATCATCGGCAAACGCCTGTCCGGCGGCCGTCCGGTGCTCGGCATCTGCGTCGGCATGCAGATCCTCTTCGAGCGCGGCGTCGAATTCGGCGTCGAAACCGACGGCTGCGCCGAATGGCCCGGCACCGTCGAACGCCTGGACGCCCCCGTCCTGCCGCACATGGGCTGGAACACGGTCAAGGCCCCCGACGACACCATCCTGTTCGCCGGGATGGACGCCGACACCCGCTTCTACTTCGTGCACTCCTACGCCGCCCAGCACTGGGCGTGGGAACCGGACTCCGGCTCCCAGATCGCCCCCGCGAAGCTCACCTGGGCCGAACACGGCGTCCCGTTCCTCGCCGCGGTCGAGAACGGCCCGTTGAGCGCCACCCAGTTCCACCCGGAGAAGTCCGGCGACGCCGGAGCCCACCTGCTGCGCAACTGGATCGACTCGATCTAACGGCGCAGCTTACGGACAAGTCCCGACAGATGCCGAAACCCCCGCCGAGCGCGGGGGTTTCGGCGTTCTGTGTCGGCCGCTGACCGAATCCCGTTGTCAGCGCCAGAATTCGGCGATCCGCGGGGCGCGGGCCTTGCCCTCCTCGTATCCGGCGCGTGCGGCGGGCGGGCGGATCCCGGGGTCCATCAGGGTGCCGAACGAGTCGACGGTGGCATCGTCCGGCATGATCGTCTCCACCGCACTGCCGCCCGCGTGCAGTTCCTCGACCTGCGCCGAGAGCTGCACACCCCACTCCAGCGGGGCGCGGGTGCGGCCGCCGAGCGGGGACAGCACCAGCACGCGCTCGTATCCGGCTGCCAGATCGGCGTTTTCGGCCGATCGTCGGTAGCCGCCGTCGAGGTAGCGGCTGTCGCCGATCTCGTAGGGGCCCATGCCGAAACCGTTGTCGGTGCTGGCGGCGACGGCATCCACCAGTTCGACGCCGCTGTAGCGGTCGATGACGACCGGTTCGCCGGTGAACGCGTCGATCACGGTCAGATACACCAGCTGGTCGGGCCACTCGGGGCTCGGCAGCCGGGTGGCGACGATGTCGCGCCACCGCCGCTGCCCGGCACCGTCCGAACCCGCATCCAGTTCGAGCGAGGCCGCGCACAGTCTTCGGCGCATATCGGCCGGATCGGATGAGGCGGCAATGATTTCGCTCGTCGTCTGCATATGGTGGGCGACCGTTGCGCCGGGACCGCCACCGCCCGGACCGACGCCACCGCCCGGACCGCGGCCGCCGCCGGGACCGCCCGGCCGTTGCGGCGGCACGGCGGAGAGGACGTCGGCGTACAGCTGGGCCGGGCTCGCGGCGGTGATCTGCGCGGCGGCCGTCGCCCCGGCCGAGGTGCCGATGATCAGATCGGCGTCGGTCACGTCGAGCCCGCCCGCGAGGAGCCCGGCGACGACGCCGAGCACCCAGGCGTTGCCCGCCGAGCCGCCACCGCCGAGGACCAACGCCCGCTGCCGCGGCTGGTCATGATCGGCCGGGCGGCCGACGGACGAGGACAACGTGAGGTGCCGAGTAGCAAAAAGGTTCGTGTTCATGGGAGTCGCCTTTCGCGAATTGCCTTGGCGGCGCTCCCGATTAGCGACTACCTCAGTCGCGCGATCGTGGACAGCGGGGAGCGCCCACTACGGATACTGCGTTCATGGGTCTCACCTCCTGCTGATAGATCACGATCGCCACGACCTTAGCATGCCGCGTCAGGGCCGGGTGCCGACCGACCAGACCGGGCTGGAGGCGACACTCGCGAGCTGCCAGCCCTCGGGGGTGCGCACCGCCTCGAAGCGATAGATCTCACCGAGTGTGAGGCGCGGTTGCGACCCGAGAGTGGGGTCCTGGGCCGGTCCCCACGCGAAGACGGCCAGCAGATTGGCGCGTACCCGTGCGGTGTCGCCGTCGAGGTCGACGAGGATGCCGCTGATGACATGCTGAACCCGCTTGTCGGGGGAGTGGTTTCGGCTGGCCTGGGCGACCAGCGCGGGACGGCCGACCGCGAGGCCGCCGGGGGTCTGCGCGGTGGCGTCGGGGGTGTAGATGGCGGCCAGTTCGTCCCAGTCGCCTTCGTCCAG
Source organism: Nocardia sp. NPDC004722 (assembly GCF_053601505.1). Lineage (NCBI taxonomy): Bacteria > Bacillati > Actinomycetota > Actinomycetes > Mycobacteriales > Nocardiaceae > Nocardia > Nocardia sp. NPDC004722. The sequence continues at coordinate 11,289 of NZ_JBSGBY010000175.1, read as the reverse complement.
TGCCCGGCCGAGCCGGTTGACCAGCTCGGTGATCTCGAATTTGTCTGCCAGGTCCTGAATTCGCCGGGTGGTGGTGTCGATCGCGTTCATGGCTACAGTCTTTCGCCGAGATTGTTGGTTGGTCCAACGTTGGTGAAACCAATGTAACCGATTGTGGGTGTCCCCAACAAGTGTTGCTAGATTTCTCCCATGGACACCCCGCCCGCAGGGGCCTCCGGCCGGTTGCGCGCCCTCCCCACCCGCCTCATCGGCCAGGTCGCCCTCATCGCCAACCGCTGCACCGAGAAAGCGTTGGAGCCCACCGGATCCCGCCGCTACCACTACGCCCTGCTGGCCACCCTCGACGAACAGGGCCCGCTCTCGCAGGCCGAGGCGGGCCGCCGCACCGGCATCGACCGCAGCGACGTGGTGGCCGCCGTCAACGACCTCGCCGACCGCGGCCTGCTGCATCGCACCCCCGATCCGGCCGACCGCCGCCGCAACACCCTCACCCTCACCCCCGCCGGCCGCGCCCACCTCGCCGACCTCGACGAGCGGCTGGAAGCCGCGCAGCGCGATCTACTGCCCGGCTTCACCTCCGCCGAACGCGCCAACCTCGTGCTGACGCTGAATCGCGTCCTCGAATCCCACTCCCGCGAGAGCTGATCCGACCCGTCAGCACCGCGTGGAACCGGGCTCGATATTCGCCCCCATGACCCGTGGCGGCCGCCCGGCCGCCACCACTTTCGCTCCGTCCCAACGGTATTGCACGCAGTAGAACGTCCCGTCCGCACACGCGTCGCAGCTGCCGGGAATCTTGAACCGCAACCCCACGCTGTCGTCGGTGGTATGCGCCGGATCCGGCGAGATGAAGCTGTTCCAGGTGGGTTCGGCCGTCCCCACGTACCCGCCGCGATGGAACAGCAACACCTGCATCGGCGAACTGGCCGTCGCCCCTTCGATACTGATCAATGCCGCCGACAACCCCGAGCAAATCCCGTTCACCGTCGGATTGGCTCCCACTGCGGGCAACGCCCACTTCCACGGTTTGCCCGGTACGACCTCCACCGGTGACAGACTCGCCGCCGCATTCCGCACCACCGCCGGATCCGGCTTGCACGCTTGCTCACCACTCCCGGCGACAGTGCTCTGAACAGCGGAGGAGGCGGTCACACTCGTGGTCGCGGCCGGAGCCGGTCTGCTCACCGACGGCGTGGACTGCGCCCCCGTGTCGACACTGTTCCCACACCCGGCAAGCACGAGAACAGCGATCGCCGACAGGACAATTCGCGCATTCCGCACCATGACTTCTCCTCCGCTCGGCACCAAATGCCCTAGCCTGGCATCCTTTCGGCGAACCCGTCTACGGATTCGCGTAGGACGTCGCCCCGGCGTCGAGCGTCCACCACCAGGAGTCCGGTCGCCACGGCCATGATCGGCCAGGGGGTGAGCGGCATGATGACCGCGCCCAGTACGGTCCAGATGCCCAGTACCGGGGCGAGGAACCACGGTGGCGTGAGACCGCGCCGATCCAGCCACAGAAGGGTCAGCCCGACCAGGACGAGCGGAATTCCGAAGCTGTCCAAGGAAAGCCACAGCGCGCTGTTGGCGGCACTCATCGCGGACAGGTCGTCGTGCCAGAGCCCGCCGGTGAACCAGTCGCCGGCATAACGCCCGGCGCGCTCCAGCGTCAGGGCCAGGATGGTGTGCGCGGCCCCGAAGAAGACGATGAGCCGCCCCGCCCACGCGATCATCGGACCTCCCCGGTGGTGATGCGCCCGACCGAATCATGCCGGCGCCAGGCGTGATCCCAGCGCCGCAGCATCGCGGGATAGACGATCAGCAGGCGGAAGGGTTCGATTCCGGCCATGTACAACCTGCCCAAGAGTCCGTTCGGTTCGACCAGTACCGCCATCCGCAGTTCATACCCGTCGCGGGTCGGGACCCACCCGAAATGCGCCACCCCGTGCATGGTTTCGTTCGCCAACTCGAGGGCCGCTTCGTCGGGAAGCTCGTACAACGTGGTGAAGGGACCGTTCGCCGATCCCGTCGCCTCCCCACGCAGCTCGTCGGGCAGCCGGTCGCTCAACGACCGGACCCGGGCGCCGAGACCCTGACCGGGTGTGTCCCAGCCCAGCAGCGCGCCGAGCCGCCAGCGCACCGCGAACAGGAATCGGGTCACCGTGGTCGGCGGGGAGGCGTCATCGTCGGTTCGGAGCATGGCGAGGGCGGCTGGAAAATCGTCCGGTCCGGCACCCGGCGCGCTGAAGGCCCAGACGTCGAGCACCTGGAAGTCCGGCGCGACTTCATGTATCCGCCAGGGCTTTTCGGTGTGTGCGGTGCGGGGAAGTCGATGGGACATGACACCGTCCTTTGCGAGGTTATACGGTTGCGTATAATTCGAGAGTAGAGCTGTTATACGGTTCCGTACAACGTCGGAGTGAGGTGGATCACGGGATGGGCGCACTGCGCACACCACGGGAAGGGTGGATCGACGCCGGGCTGGCGGCACTGGCCACCGGCGGCGTCGACGCCGTGCGAATCGAGTTGCTCGCCAAGGCGCTCGGAGTCACCAAGGGCGGGTTCTACGGCTACTTCGCCGACCGCGAGGCCCTGCTGACCGCGATGCTCGACACCTGGGAGCACGAAGCGGTCGACGAGGTGCTCGGGGCGGTCGAACGGGCCGAGGGCAGCGTGCTCGACAAGGCCCGGCTGGCCGGTCAGCTCACCTTCTCCAGCGACCGCCTGCTGCCCATCGACCTCGCCATCCGCGACTGGGCCCGGCGCGACACCGCCGTCGCCGAACGCCTACGCCGCGTGGACAACCGGCGCATGGCCCTGCTGCGCGACGCGATCGGCATCGTGTGCTCGGACCCCGACGAGATCGAGGCCCGCAGCCTGCTCGCCTTCTGCACGGCCATCGGCAGTCACTTCCTCGCCGCCGACCACCCGGGCCGAACTCGCGAAGAGGTCATCGCGCGCGCCGGGGACCTGATCCTGAATGCCGCATTCGCCCAGGCCGACACCGGGCCATCACTCGGCAACCACTAGGATGCTCCCGTGAGTCTTGTGCTGCTACCCGCCGTCGATGTCGCCAATGGTGAGGCCGTGCGCCTGGTTCAGGGGGAGGCGGGCAGCGAAACCAATTACGGTTCGCCGCGTGATGCCGCTCTGGCCTGGCAGCATGCCGGGGCCGAGTGGGTGCATCTGGTGGATCTGGATGCCGCGTTCGGCAAGGGCTCGAATTACGAACTGCTGGCCGGGGTCATCGGGGAACTCGATGTGAAGGTCGAGCTGTCGGGCGGGATCCGCGACGACGAGTCGTTGAAGGCGGCGCTGGCGACCGGGTGCGCGCGGGTGAATATCGGGACCGCGGCCATCGAGAATCCGGACTGGTGTGCGCGGGCCATCGGCGAATACGGCGACAAGATCGCGGTCGGGCTGGATGTGAAGCTCATCGACGGCGAATGGCGGCTGCGCGGGCGCGGCTGGGTCACCGACGGCGGCGACCTGTGGGAGGTGCTCGAGCGGCTCGAACGCGACGGCTGCTCGCGCTACGTGGTCACCGACGTGTCCAAGGACGGCACCCTGACCGGGCCCAACCTGGAACTGCTGTCGCACGTCGCGAACGCCTGCGAGGCCCCGGTCATCGCCTCCGGCGGCATCTCCGTCCTCGATGACCTGCGCGCCATCTCGACCCTGGTCGAGGAGGGTGTGGAAGGCGCGATCATCGGCAAGGCGCTGTACGCGGGCCGGTTCACCCTGCCCGAAGCCCTCGCCGCGGTCCGCTGACGCCGTGCCCGGACTCGACGAGCTGCTCAGCATCGCCACCGCGGTGCTCGACTCCGCCGCACCGCGTTTCGTGGAAGGCATCGGGGCGCCGAGCGCGGTCGAGAAGGGGCGCAACGACTTCGCCACCGAACTCGACCTGGAACTCGAGCGCACCATCTCGAAGGAACTCGCCGACCGCACCGGAATCCCGGTGCACGGTGAGGAATTCGGTGGCCCGCAGCTGACGTCAGGCACCGCCTGGGTGCTCGACCCCATCGACGGCACCTTCAACTATTCGGCGGGCAGCCCGATGTGCGGGATGCTGCTGGCGCTGGTGCGTGACGGCGTCCCCGTCATCGGGCTGACCTGGCTGCCCGTCCTGGGTCAGCGGTACGCCGCGATCGCGGGCGGACCGCTGCTGCTGAACGGGAAACCGTTGCCGCCCTTGGCCCCGGCCAAGCTCGCCACCGCCATGATCGGCTTCGGCAGCTTCAATCTCGATGGGGCGGGCCGGATTCCGGGCATCTTCCGATTCAACCTGCTGGGCGCGCTGTCGCGGCTGTCCGGCCGCCAGCGCATGTACGGGTCCACCGGCATCGACCTGGCCTACACCGCCTCCGGAATTCTGGGCGGCGCGGTCGTGTTCGGACATCATCCGTGGGACAACGCCGCCGGGGTGGCCCTGGTCCGGGCCGCGGGCGGCGTCGTCACCGACCTGCTGGGCGCGGACTGGACCATCGAATCCGGTTCGGTGCTGGCCGCCGCGCCCGGCGTGCACGAAGAACTACTGGACCTGATCGCCGAGACGGCCGACCGGGTCCGAGGAGAGGCAGAACAATGACACTGGCAGTACGCGTGATTCCCTGCCTGGACGTCGACGCGGGCCGCGTGGTCAAGGGCGTCAACTTCGAAAACCTGCGCGACGCGGGCGATCCCGTCGAATTGGCGGCCACCTACGACGCGCAGGGCGCCGACGAGCTGACCTTCCTCGACGTCACCGCCTCCACCGGCGACCGCGGCACCATGATCGACGTGGTCACCCGCACCGCCGAGCAGATCTTCATCCCGCTCACCGTCGGCGGCGGCGTGCGCACCGTCGAGGACGTGGACCGGCTGCTGCGCGCGGGCGCGGACAAGGTGTCGGTGAACACCGCCGCCATCGCCCGGCCCGAGGTGCTGCGCGAGATGTCGGAACGCTTCGGCTCGCAGTGCATCGTGCTGTCGGTCGACGCCCGCACCGTGCCCGCCGGGCAGGATCCGACCCCGTCCGGCTGGGAGGTCACCACCCACGGCGGCAAGCGCGGCACCGGCATCGACGCCGTCGAATGGGCCGTGCGCGGAGCCGAATTGGGGGTCGGCGAGATCCTGCTCAACTCGATGGACGCCGACGGCACCAAGGCGGGCTTCGACCTCACCATGATCCGGGCCGTGCGCGCCGCGGTGTCGGTGCCGGTCATCGCCTCCGGCGGCGCGGGCAAGGTCGAGGACTTCGCGCCCGCCGTGCAGTCCGGCGCGGACGCGGTGCTGGCCGCCAGCGTCTTCCACTTCGGCGACCTCACCATCGGTCAGGTCAAGGACGCCATGCGCGCGGAAGGGATCACGGTCCGATGAGCAACCTCGATCCCGCGATCGCCGCGCGGCTCAAGCGCAACGCCGACGGGCTCTTCGCCGCCGTCGCGCAGGAGAAGTCCACCGGCGACGTGCTCATGATGGCGTGGATGGACGACGAAGCCCTCGCCCGCACCCTCGAAACCCGCAAGGGCACCTACTATTCGCGCTCGCGGCAGCAGTACTGGGTCAAGGGCGAGACCTCCGGCCACACCCAGTACGTGCACGAAGTACGCCTGGACTGCGACGGCGACACCGTGCTGCTCATCGTCGACCAGGAGGGCGCGGCCTGCCACACCGGCACCCACACCTGCTTCGACACGGATGTCTTGCTCTCGCAAGGCGATTCCCTGCTCACCGACGAGGGCTGAGCCACTCGTCGTTCCGGCGTGCTCGCGGCCGGAATCTAACCCTTTTCCTGCGTATTCAGATCGACGTGCGAGATCGGCCGCCCCGAGCGGCCGAGCCCGCGGCCCATGCCCTTGTCCAGCTGCGCCACCAGCGTCTCGCCCAGCGCGAGCAGCTGCTCGGTCTGCTCGTCATCCAAGCCGTCGAACACCAGCCCGCGCACGCACTCCAGATAGCCGGGCGCCGCCTCGGTCACCTTCCGGAACCCGGCATCGGTCAGCACCGCCTGCGCCCCACGCCGCCCGGTGATGCTGACGCGCTCGGCCCAGCCGAGGCGTTCGAGTTTGGAGACCACGTGCGACAGCCGTGATAGCGATGCGTTTGCCTTTTGCGCAAGCTCGCTCAGTTGCAACCGGTGGCCCGGTTCTTCGGAGAGCAGAGTCATCACGAAGTATTCGAAATGGGTAATCCCGGACTCGCGTTGCAGCTGAGTATCCAGAGCGGCGGGAAGTCTGGTCGTCAGCGCGACAAGGGTACGCCAAGCTCGCTGTTCCATGGGATTCAACCACTTGGTCACCGTGCGCGCCCTCTCGTAGCAGCCAAGTTTCCCGCTGTGCGGATCGCTGGGAGAGCCTGCGATACAGCATCTGACGAGTCACTCGCACGTCAAAGTTTGCCACGATTTCGCTCGTCAGTCACGGTGTTGCTGAATGACGTGACATCGATCACGCGTGTCGCGAAGGTAAATCAGTTCGCGCCGACTTCTGGAGGATTAGCCGGAGTTTCCGGCGACACGCGCGGCTTTTCCGGTTGGTTGCGCTGACGTTCGGCACGATGGCGACGGAATCGCCTGCGCAGCAAGAGAAATGCCACCGCCAAGAACAGCACCGCGGCCACGATCGCACCCGCGAGCGCGGCGCCGCGGAATCCGGGGCCGTCGACATCGAGAATGCGCTGACCGGCGTGTGCGGCATTGGAATCGCCGAGGACGATGGTGAGCGTCATCAAATTCGGGATGGCCACGACGAGTGCGAGAACCGCTGCGGCACCGGCGATAAACCTACCGCCCCGTTTTCGCCAGCTGAGACCGGCGGCCAACAAGAGAAAAAGTGGCACAGCCGTACATACCGCGCCCATTATCAGGCCGTACCAGATCCCTTTTGCGAAACTCGAACCCACCATTTCCGCGAGCCGCTGCGCCCACCATCGCGGAATGAACGCCGCCAGGATCACGTACGCCAGCCACAACACCGCCACGGCGATGACGCCCGCGATGATGCGATTGCGCCACGTGACGAAGGTTGAACGCTTGCCCTCCGACTGTTCGGTGCTCGGCGTAGTCATGCGCCCAGCGTATGTCCGATTCGCTGGCGCGCGAAGGATCGACGCTCCGGCCGCGCCGATGAGTGACACGGCCGTGCGGCAGTCGTCAGGCCCGTGAGCGCAGGAACTGCAGCGCCTCGTCGGCGTGCACGTTGGCGCGCAACTCGCTCGAGATGACCTTGGCGATGGTCCGATCGGGATCGATCACGAAGGTGGTCCGCTTCACCGGAACCAGCGCCCCCAGTAGCCCCCGCTTCACCCCGAACTCGGCCGCCACCTTCGCCCCCGGATCCGACAGCACCGGATACCCCAGCCCCTGCTTCTCCGCGAACCCCGACTGCACATCCACCGAATCCGCGCTGATCCCCACACAACTGGCGCCTGCCGCCTTGAACTCCGTTGTCAGATCCCGGAAGTGGCAAGCCTCGGCAGTGCACACCGGCGTATTCGCCGCCGGATAGAAGAACAACACCACCGGCCCGTCGGCCAGCAACGACTCGAGCGACCGCACGGTCCCCGACTGATCCGAAAGCTCGAAATTAGGAGCGAGCTGACCTGCCTTCATACCCCGTACAGTACCCCAATTTCCATCGTGCACAACCTATCTCCCCCTCGATTCCTGATCCGCATTCAACAACGACTCCGGGCGTCTGCCATCGCCTGCAATGTCCGCCGACCGCAGTCGACATTGCTCGCGACTTTGCTCGCAAGTCGCCGCTCGAGCCGATGGCGAGACCTCCGCCACGACGGGCTGTGAGAGCGCGGTTCCGACATGTCGGACTACTGCTGCGCCGGGTCGGTACTGCTGCTGCGCTGCACCGGAACTGCTGCGCTGGGTCGGGACTGTTGCCTTGGGGCGGGACTTGCAGCTGTGAGCGGGGTGTGGCCGCTGCACCGGAAGGGTTGAAGAGGCTGTGGCTTCGGGGCGGGGCCGTCGTAATTGGTCTGTGGCCGATTCTGGCGGGGCCGGTGAGTTGCCCCCGCGGCTTCGGGTGTGGCGGATTCATGCCGACACCCGGTGGTGCTTGCCTTGCTTGGGGGTCCGGGGGTGAAACCCCCGGAGCCCCAACCACCCCCGACTCGGGGTGTCGGATATCGGTGTTACACGCCGATGAGGGCGGCGACCTCGGGGTTCTTGATATCCATGACATCGAGGATGCCGTGGGCGCGCAGGAACGGCTTCAGTTCCCTGATGCGGTCGGTGTGCTCGGCGTACTCGTCCGGGAAGCTACGGGGGTCGAGAGCTTCCAGGGCCTTCACATAGGTGACGAACGAGGCGATGGCGGAGTACTTTCCGCCGCCCGAATTCATATTCATCATCCGCGGCGGCTGGCCGGGGTGGATACCCGGGGCGATCTGCGGGGCTGCGTGCCGTGGACCCTCCGGTGCTACCGGTTGCGAGGGGTACATCTGTGTTGAACTCCTCTCGAAAATGGGGATACCGCGTGCGACCTCTCCATCTTGCTGCCGGAGCAGTGACGATCTCCTGAGCATGGAGACCGGCGCGAGTGTAGTGATGACCGCTTCAGGTATTCGCCGCAGGTGCCCCCTCGGCTGGGCCGGGGAGCGCGATTTCTGAACCCGTCGGCGCGCCTGGAATGATGGGTGAATGCACGGCTCGCATGGTTTGCCTCTGAACGCGGCTAACGACTCGACCACCTCCCGGGAGCAGTTCCGGGCGCTCGCGGCCGATCACCGGGTGGTCCCGGTGGTCCGAAAGGTGTTGGCGGACTCCGAGACTCCGCTCTCGGCCTACCGCAAACTGGCCGCCGACCGGCCCGGCACCTTCCTGCTGGAATCGGCGGAGAACGGCCGCTCCTGGTCGCGATGGTCGTTCATCGGCGCGGGCAGCCCGAGCGCGCTGACCGTGGTCGACGGCCAGGCCGCCTGGCTCGGGCAGACCCCGGCCGACGCGCCGGTGGGCGGCGATCCCCTGGTCGCGCTGCGCGAGTCGCTCGAGGTGTTGCGCACCGAACGCCTGCCCGGTCTGCCGCCTTTGACCGGCGGTCTGGTCGGCTACCTCGGCTACGACACGGTCCGCCGCCTCGAACGCCTGCCCGTCCTGGCCACCGACGACCTCCAGGTCCCCGAGATGGTCCTGATGCTGGCCACCGACCTGGCCGCCTTCGACCACCACGAGGGCGCGATCACCCTGATCGCCAACGCGGTCAATTGGAACGGCACCGACGAGCGCGTGGACGAGGCGTACGACGACGCGGTCGCCCGCCTGGACCGCATGACCGAAGCGCTCGCGGCTCCGGCCGACTCCACCGTTTCGGTCTTCGACCGCCCCGAACCGAACTACCGCCGCCAGCGCACCTCCGACGAATTCGGCGCGGGCGTGCGCCGGTTGGTCAAAGAGATCGAGGCGGGCGAGGCGTTCCAGGTGGTGCTCTCGCAGCGCTTCGAGATGGAGTACAACGGGACCCCGCTCGACCTGTACCGCATGCTGCGCGCCTCCAACCCGAGCCCGTACATGTACCTCATGCACATTCCGGACGGTTCCGGCGGCACCGCGTTCTCCATCGTCGGTTCCAGCCCGGAATCGCTGGTCACGGTGAAGGACGGCGTGGCCACCACGCATCCGATCGCGGGCACCCGCTGGCGCGGCGTCACCGAGGAGGACGATCTCCTGCTCGAGAAGGGCCTGCTCGCGGACGAGAAGGAGAACGCCGAGCACCTCATGCTCGTCGATCTGGGCCGCAACGATCTGGGCCGCGTCTGCGAGCCCGGCACGGTGAAGGTCACCGAGTACCGCCACGTCGAGCGGTATTCGCATGTCATGCACCTGGTTTCGACGGTGTCGGGCCGCCTCAAGCCCGGCAAGGTCGCCCTCGACGCGGTGCAGGCGTGCTTCCCGGCGGGCACGCTCTCCGGCGCTCCGAAGGTCCGCGCGATGGAGTTGATCGAGGAACTCGAACCGACCCGCCGCGGCGTCTACGCCGGTGTGGTCGGCTACCTCGACTTCGCCGGCGACGCCGACACCGCCATCGCCATCCGCACCGCCCTGCTCAAGGACGGCACCGCCTACGTCCAGGCGGGCGCGGGCATCGTCGCCGACTCCGACCCGGACTACGAGGACGTCGAATCCCGCAACAAGGCGATGGCGGTCCTCAAGGCCATCGCCGCCGCGGAGACCGTCCGCGCCTACCGCCCGTCCGGCCAACCCGAATGAGCGATCCGCAACCCGGCGCGAATTCGGACAGCGCTTTACCGGACGATCAGCCTACCGCGAAAGCCGCTGCGGCCGAAGACGGCTCGACGGCCCACGCGCCGAAGAAGGCACAGCGGCCCCTCGCGGCCGTTGCGCTGCTCGCGCTGGCGGCCGCCCTGCTGTGGGCGTCCTCGCGGATGAACTGGGCCCGCATCGAGATCACCAGCGACTACGGACTACCCCGCCACAAAGACCTGAACGGCGGAGTCTGGTTCGGGGCGCTGACCCCCTTGGCACTGGTCTTCCTGGCCACGATCGCGGCCGTCTTCGCCACCCACGGTTGGTGGCGGCGCGGCGTCGGCGTGGTGGTCGCGGTGGCGTCGGCGATGTCGGCGGTGCCCGCCTACGCGCTGCTCACCCATCACGGCACCGAGGGCCGCGCCGAGCGGCTGGCCGAACTGCACGGCGGCGACCACGCGGGCACGGTGACGACCTCGGCACTGCCCGCGGTGGTGGCGCTGGCCGGTGCGGTGGCCGCGTTCGCGGCCGGTCTGCTGCTGGTGCGGCAGTCGTCCGAAGCCAAACGGATGTCCGACAAGTACGACAATCCGGCGAATCGCAAGCTGTCGGCGGCCGAGCAGGTTGCCGCACATCACGCCCGCGTCCGGGACCCGGGATCCGGGTCACCCGACGCCTCGACCGGGCAGTTGTCGGGCCGCGTGCTGTGGGACGCGCTCGACGAAGGCGTCGATCCGACCGACGACGAAACCAATCACCCTGCCCCGCACGATGATCCGAATGACAGCGGATCGCGAGACAACCGCCACTGAGCTGGGTGGGGGAGCGGCAGTGAAGCCGACTCCTGCCCCGCCGTCAAGCACGGGAACATAGCCATTTACTCTTTATCAGCATCGGTGAGACAGCGCCTGGGGGGATTCTCAGGCAGCAAGTCCGTCTCCCCAGAAAGGATTCGAGCCAGATGACGGTACTCGACTCGATTCTCGACGGGGTCCGCGCGGATGTGGCCGCTCGCGAAGCCGTTCTGGATTTCCAGGCAGTGAAGGCCGCCGCCGCGAAGGCCAAGTCCCCGTGAGACTCCAAGGCAG
>NZ_JBSGBY010000174.1:0-13821 GCF_053601505.1 Nocardia sp. NPDC004722 | reverse complement strand
CGGTGATGGCGGGGTCGAGGACGGCATCGGCGCGCGGATCCGGTCCGGCGGCGAGCACGCACGAGTCGCCGTGCAATGCGGCGGCCAGCTCGCTGACCTTCGGGTGGGTGAACAGGGCGCGCAATGGCACTGGTGCGCACAGCTTTTCGGCCAGCGCGGCACGTACCCGGATGGCGGTCAGCGAGGTGCCGCCGAGGGTGAAGAAGTCGTCGTCGCGGCCCACCCGATCGATGTCGAGTACCTCGGCGAACACAGCCGCGACGGCTTGCTCCTCGGCGGTGACCGGCGGCTGGAACTCCCGTGCGGCCACCGGCGGATCCGGCAGCGCGGCACGGTCGAGCTTTCCCGTCGCGCCCAAGGGCAATTCCTCGAGCACCAGCAGCCGGGACGGAACCATGTACCCGGGCAACCGATCTCGCGCCGAGGCCAGGACGGCGTCGGCCTCGAGCGCGGCACCGGCGACCGCCGTCACGTACCCGATCAACTGTTCGCGGCGGACCAGTACAACGGCCCGGGCGACAGCTGGGTGCGCACGCAGGGCGGCCTCGACCTCTCCCGGTTCGATGCGCAATCCGTGCAGCGACAGCTGAAAATCCGTGCGGCCCAGGAATTCCAGCACCGCGTCGGCCCGCATCCGGACCCGGTCGCCGGTGCGGTACATGCGCGAACCCACCGGCCCGTAGGGATCGGCGACGAATCGGTGCGCGGTCTGCCCGCCCGCCGCCGCGTATCCGCGCGCCAGCTGCGCCCCGGTCAGGTACAACTCCCCGGCGACGCCCGGCGGAACCGGGCGTAGTCGCGAATCGAGCACGTACACGGCGGTATTGGGTACCGGACGCCCGATCGGCACCCGGTCGTCGACGCAACGATGGAAGGTCGAGGTGACGGTGGCCTCGGTCGGCCCGTAGGTGTTGTCGACGATCGCCGGGTGACGATCCCGGACCTGCGCCACCAGCCACGGCGGGAGTTCCTCGCCGCCGACGGACAGATATCGCAGGCTCGCGGGAAGTTCCGCGTTCCCGTCGGCGAGCAGCAGGGACAGCATGGAGGGCACGGACTCGAGCATCACGACCTCGTGCCGACGCACGGTGTCCAGCAGATAGCCGGGATCCAAATGGCCGCCGGGGAGTGCGATCACCAGTCGCGCGCCGATCCGCAACGGCAGGAACAGCTCCCAGACGGAGGCGTCGAAGGTGATCGGCGTCTTGTGCAGGAACGCGTCGGTGTCGCCGAGTTCGTATTGTCCGCACATCCAGTCCAGCTGGTTCATCACGGCGGCGTGGGTGATCACGACACCCTTCGGGCGGCCGGTGGATCCGGAGGTGAACAGCACGTAGGCGGCATTCGACGATCGCAGGGGCGCACGGCGATCCGCGTCGGTGACCGGGTCGGCCGCATGGTTCGACAAGTCCAGGCGGTCGAGGGATATCTGCGTGGCCGCGCCGCCGAGTCCGGCACCGACGGTCAGTACGCATGCGGGCCGGGCCGTTTCGAGGAGGTGGCTGATTCGCTCGGCCGGGTGATCCGGGTCGACAGGCACGTAGGCGGCCCCCGCCGTCAGTACCGCGTAGATCGCCGCGAGCATCTCCGGCGACCTCGGGATCGCCACCGCCACCCGATCCTCCGGCCCGATGCCGTACGAAATAAGTTCTCGTGCAAGCCTGTTCACCCACGCCGCGAACTCGGCGTAGGTGTACTGCCGATCCTCGAACACCACGGCGACGGCATCCGGCAGCTGCGCGGCCCGCGCGTGGAAGGGCGCGAGCACGGTCCCCGGTGTCACCGGTTGCCGCACTCCGACTCCGGAGGCGGTCACCGCGGCGCGCTCCGCATCGGTCAGCAACGGCAGATCCCCGACCGGCATACCGGGGTCGGCCGCGGCCGCCTCCAGCACCCCGATCAGGTACCGGGCCATGGCGGCCATCCGGGCCTCATCGAAGAGATCGGTCGCGTACCGCCAGGCGCACGCCAGCCCGCCCGCATCGCCGACCGGCTCGACCACGGTCAGTTCCAGGTCGAATTCCGCTGTCTCCCGGCCGGATTCGACACTCGAGATGGTGAGCTCGGGTAGCCGCAGCTCCTGTTCGCCGAGATTCTGGAAGATCAGCAGCACCTGCACGAGCGGTTGATACGCCTCGGTGCGCGGCGGATCCAGCTCCTCCACCAGGCATTCGAACGGCACGTCGGCGTGGTCGAAGGCGGCCAGATCGGTGTCGCGGACCCGGTCGAGCAGCCGCGCGAACGACTCGTCCTCGTCGATCCCGGTGCGCAACACCAGGGTATTGACGAACATGCCGATCAGATCGTCGAGTTCGCGCGCACCGCGCCCGGCCAGCACGGTGCCGACCGCGACATCATCGGTCCCGGCCAGCCGGGACAGGACGACGGCGAGCGCCGCGTGCACCACCATGAACAGCGACACACCGCGATCCCGCGCCAGCCGCGTGAGCCCACCGTGCAACTCCGCGCCGATCTCGAATTCGTAAGCCGCGCCGTCGGTTCCGAGTACCGCGGGCCGCGTCCGGTCGGTGGGCAGCTCGAGCAGCGGCGGCAGCCCGGCGAGGGCGTCCCGCCAGTATCGAAGCTGCTGCGACAGCAGGGAATCCGGGTCGTCGCGGCGGCCGAGCATGGCACGCTGCCAGATCGCGTAGTCGGCGTATTGGACCGCCAGCGGCGTCCATCCCGGCGGGTTGCCCTGCGCCCGGGCCAGATACGCGGCGGTCAGATCGCGGATCAGCGGATCCAGCGAAAAGCCGTCCGCCGCAATGTGATGCACCACCACCGAGAGTACGAACTCGTCCGCGTCGGCCTGGAACACACCGGCGCGCAACGGCACGTCCCGGGTGACGTCGAATCCGGCTGCGACCAGGGCGGTCAGTGCGGCGGGCAGCTCCGCGGCGGTGACCGGGCGTGGCGTCAGATCCAGCCGGACCCGGTCGGCGGGGAGGACGAGCTGACACCCCGCCCCGTCGACCTCCGGATACACCGTCCGCAGCACCTCGTGCCGTTCGACCACATCGCGCACGGCGGCGGCCAGCGCCGCGACATCCAGCGTCCCGGACAACCGCAGCGCGAGAATGATGTGCTGGGCCGCCGAGTCCGGATCCAGCCTGGCCAGGAACCACATTCGCTGCTGCGCGGGCGACAGCGGTACCCGGTCACCGCGCGTCTGCGGCACGAGGGCGGCGAGCGCCCGCGGCGTCGCGGACCCCACCGCGACCGCGAGGGCGGCGACGCTCGGATGGTCGAACACCATCTCGACCGGGACCTTGCGGCCGAACGCCGCGCCCAGCCGCCCCGTCAACCGCATCGCCAGCAGTGAATTGCCGCCCAGCTCGAAGAAATCGTCTGCGGCCCAGACCTTTTCGATCCCCAGCAGGCGGGCGAATTCCGCCGCGATCAGCGTCTCGTGCTCGCCCGCCGGGGCGCGATACTCCCGTGCGCCCAGCACGGGCTCGGGTAGTCGCGTCCGGTCCAGCTTGCCCGCCGGGGTGAGCGGCACGGCGTCGAGGACCACGATCGCCGCGGGCACCGCGTGCCGGGGCAGCGCCGCCCGGGCACGCTCGCGCAGGGCGGGCACATCGACCGTCTCGCCCGTCGACGGCAGCACGTAGGACACGATCGCGTTCTCGCCGCTCGGCAGCACGCTGACGGTCGTAATCGCCAGTGCCACAGCGTCATCGGCCGCCAGCACGGCGTCGATCTCGCCGAGCTCCACTCGGAAGCCGCGGACCTTGACCTGTGAATCCGTGCGGCCCAGGTATTCCAGCTCGCGATGCCCGCGCACGCCGGTGACCCACCGGACCACATCGCCCGTGCGATACATGCGCTCGCCGGTGCCGCCCGGGTGCGCGACGAAGCGCTGTGCGGTCAGCGCGGGCCGGGCGTGGTAGTCGCGGGCCAGTCCGGCCGCCGCCACGTAGAGCTCTCCGGCCGCGCCGTCGGGCACCAGGCGCAG
This sequence comes from Nocardia sp. NPDC004722, assembly GCF_053601505.1. Classification (NCBI taxonomy): domain Bacteria; kingdom Bacillati; phylum Actinomycetota; class Actinomycetes; order Mycobacteriales; family Nocardiaceae; genus Nocardia; species Nocardia sp. NPDC004722. Next base: position 9,863 of record NZ_JBSGBY010000174.1, on the reverse strand, counting down.
GCGGGTATCCAGCACCAGCGCGGTCACACCCGGGATGGGCGATCCCACCGTGACGGTATCGGCGAGCGGCTCGCTGATGGTGACCGCGACGGTGCTCTCGGTCGGGCCGTACAGATTGAAGAACCCGCGGCCCGGTGACCAGCGCGCGAGCACCTCGGGCGGGCACGCCTCGCCGCCGACGAGCAGCGCTCGCAGCTCGGGCACCCGGTTCGGATCGAGTCCGGCCAGCACGGCGGGTGTGAGGAAGGCGTGGCTGACCCGTTCCGCGCGCAGCAGTTCGCTCAGTTCTTCCCCGCCGTAGCACTCCGCGGGAGCGATGACCATGGTCGCGCCGGTTCCGCACGCCAGCAGTAGTTCCAGCACGGCCGCGTCGAAGCTGGGCGACGCGAAATGCAGGGTGCGCGCGGTCGAGGTGACGTCGAATCGGCGGGTGATCTCGCCGCACAGCCCGGCCAGACCGGCGTGGGTGACCGTGACCCCCTTGGGCCTGCCCGTCGATCCCGACGTGTAGATGACATAGGCCGCGTTGCCGCCGTGCAATCGACGAACCCGTTCGCTGTAATCCACCGGCCGATCGGACGCGAGCGCCAGCGCCGTCCCGCACGCCAACGAGTCAAGATCCAGCCAGCGCAGCCCCGCACCCCATTCGGAATGCAGCCCGCTGAGCGAAATCCCCACCGCCGCAGCGGAATCCGCCAGCATATACCGCACCCGCTCGGCCGGATACCGCGGATCGACCGGCACATATACAGCCCCACACTTGGCCACCGCCCACACCGCCACCACCGAATCGATCGAGCGCGGCAGCGCCACCACGATCCGATCCTCCGCCCCCAGCCCCCGCGCGATCAGCACCCGCGCCAGTCGCGAGGACCGCCGATCGAGTTCGGCATAGCTCAGCTCGACCCCCGCGCACCGCACCGCGACCCCGTCCGGATTCGCCTCCACCGCCGCCGCCAACAGCTGTGGCAATGTCCGTGTCCGAGCCCCCCGCCCCCGCACCCCCCGAGATTCCCGTCTCGCAGGCGCAGACGCGGTCACCCCAGGTACCCGCCGACCATCACATCCCCCGAGACCGAACCGCAAAACCGCAAACCAAAACCTATTTCCATCGAGACCGAACACAGAGCGACCAGGCAGCAACCTATAGGGGCACCAATTCGCCCGACCACATGGACCCCAGATCGTACATAAACCCTCCCGACCCAGCGTCCACTTCGCCAGGGATATATGTCCCGACCCTCACCACTGCATGCTCGATGTCGGGAAATGTTCGAGCTACGTCGATCCGATCAGCTTCGAGCACGCCCGCCGAGGGAGTCGGCCGCGAGGTCGATTCGAATGACCAGCAGATCGGTGCCGAGCGTCCGGACCACGATGGCGTTCAGGATTCGCAACGGGTGGCGGCGGGAGATCGTGCGCTGCCTTCGCAGCGCGTCTTCCTCGGGGAGGACTTCGGCGAGGCCGTCATGCCATTCGAAGCGGAGGCCGCGACGGAACTTCAGCCGCACTTTGGGCTGAGCCATGAGGTTGTGGACATACCCGGCTCGGTAGCCATGCTCGGCAATGATCCAGAAAACGTCGCCTTCGAGTCCATTGCCCACGGGAACGACATGGGCGCGGCCGGTCCGGCGGCCCGTCGTCTCCAGCAGCGCATACCCGAAGGGCACGAACCCGATTCGGAACAACAGCCGGATCATGGGGTTGAGGCCGAAGCGTTGTACCGCCGCGACCAGCGTGCGTTTCACGCCGGGCCGCGCAACCGTCAGCGGAATGTTGATCGCCAGCAGGGCGGTTGCGATCACGGGCCACAGGGGCGAGGCCGGCGCGGTCGGGTCGAGGACCCACCAGATCCATACGAGCGCGATGGTCGCGGCCGTTCCGGTGAGTGCCATCCGAATGCGAGCGGCCTGACGCGGTTCCATACGATCGTATTGTTCCATACGAGTGTATGGTTGTCGAGTGGCGCCCTACCGGTCGACGACCCCAGAACTACTCGCCGAAGCCGTCTTCGAGATCGCAGCGACCCGCGGCCTGGACGCAGCCAGCGTGCGCGAGGTGGCCACCGCCGCCAACGTGTCCATCGGCGCAGTGCAACACCACTTCCGCACCAAGGACGAGCTCTACACCTTCGCTTTCGAACAACTAGTCACCCGAGTCCGCACCCGAATCACCCGGGTCGACCCCCACCGCCCTCTCCCCGACCGCCTGAACGAAGCCCTGTCCCACCTTCTCCCGCTCGACGCGGAACGCGAGAAGGAAGGCCGCGTGATGCTCGCATTCACCGCCCGTGCCGCGACGAACGAAACCCTCGCCCACCTCCAGTCCCAAACCCTCGCGGAACTGCGTGCAGGACTGGCAATTCCCCTGGCCGAGTTCGGAATCCCCGATCCCGAGCTGCGCGCAGCCCTACTGCTGTCAGCAGTCGACGGACTCACCATGGACGCGCTGAGCACCCGAAAGCTCTACAACAGATCCGATTTGGCCGAACTCCTGTCGACGCAAGTCCAATTGATACTCAGCCCGCTACCAGAAGGAACGGCCTGAAGGGGATCTGGCCGAACACAACGTCACCGCCGCAGAACCGAACCGGCTGCGGGTCGCCGATGCGACCCGCATACCGTGTGGTCAGGGCGCGTTCTGGCTGGCCGCGGCGCGGGATGCGTTCTCCAATCGGATCGTCGGGCGGAAGACCTCCGACCGCCGCGATACCGAGTTGGTGCTCGGTGCGATGGAATACGCGGTCCGGAGCCGGGAGATCCGCGATGAGCAGTTGATTCACCACAGCAACCGCGGTTCGACCCACACCGCCATCCGGTTCGCAAACAAGCTGGCGGACAACGGGATCGCGCATTCGATGGGCTCGGCCGGGGACACCTACGACAACGCGATGATGGAGAATTTCGTCTCCACCCTCGAGGCCGAATTGACCTACCGGCGGACCGCGACGAGGCCGAGCACGCCCTGTTCACCTACATCGACGGATGGCACAACTCCCAGCGCATCCAGAAGAAGGTGGGCTGGCGATCACCCGACGAGTTCGAGCCCGTTTACCACCAACAGGTTCCAGCCGAAACCAGATAATCCGCTCTCCGGATTAGCGGGGAGCCTCATGCCCCACGTTTGCCCCACGAATTGGAGCCAACGTCGGGGGCGGCCCCATGGAAACCATGACTGACATGGCTTTTCGGAGTGGGCGCACGCGGGATCGAACCGCGGACCGCTGGTGTGTAAAACCAGTGCTCTACCGCTGAGCTATACGCCCCGAACCGCCGGCTGGGCCGGGGGTTGGTGGTCGGTTCGGACCGAGGAGTCCGGGCGACCGGGTTATGAATCTAGTGTGGCGAGGGCTTTTTCCCAAGCTTGCTGGTCACGGGGCTCGCCGGGGCCGTTCATTTCGGCGAAGCGGATGATGCCGTCCTTGTCTACGACGAAGGTGCCTCGGTTGGGGTAGCCGGATTTTTCGTTGAAGACGCCGTAGGACTGGGCTACCGAGCCGTGGGGCCAGAAGTCGGACAGCAGGGGGAAGGTGTAGCCCTGTTCGGCGGCCCAGATTTTGTGGGTGGGCGGGGGGCCTACGGAGATGGCGAGGATTTCCGCGTTGTCGTTCTGGAACTTGGGGAGTTCGTCGCGGACCTTGCAGAGTTCGCCTTGGCAGATGCCGGTGAAGGCCAAGGGGTAGAAGACGATCAGGACGTTCTTCTCGCCGCGGAAGCTCGACAGCGTGACTTCCTGATTGTTCTGGTCCTTCAGCGTGAAGTCCGGTGCGACCGTACCGACCTCGAGCGGCATAGCGACCCCTCCCATCCTGCGTCTCGGCTGCTGCCGAGACGAACCTGGCGCGTCACCGGGCCCGGTGGACAGGCCCAGCACCCAGCGAGTACCGGTGGATTCCCAAGGGGGAATCCACCGGTACTGCTCGGTCTACTGAAACCTTAGTGGAGGGTTCAGCGCTGCTTGGAAGGCGTCTTGGGCTGGGTGAGCTTGGTGCCCGTCCAGGTTCCCAAGGAGACCGGGGTGGTCGAGGTGAGACCGGCAGGGGTTGCCGACTCGGCGATTTCACTCGGATCCACATGGCCGGGCTGACCGGTCTTGGGAGTGAGGACCCAGACGATGCCGTCATCGGCGAGCGGAGACACAACGTCCATCAGCTCGTCGACCAGATCGCCGTCCCCGTCCCGCCACCACAGCAGCACGACATCGACTACTTCGTCGGTGTCCTCGTCAAGCAACTCGGAGCCGACGGTCTCCTCGACACCCGCACGCAGGTCGTCGTCGGTATCTTCGTCCCAGCCCAGCTCTTGAACCACCATGCCGTGTGAAATGCCAAGCTTCTGAGCGTAGTTCTGCGCGTCCGCCGCGGCGACCACGGTGGTGTCCTCCTCAACTCCAGACAATAGGTAGTTGCAAGCGAACATGGTAAAAGCCCCAAGCGCAAGCCGATCGGCCGAAATCGCACCCTAAATGTCTTATGTGAGACCGGTGGGGGCTCTCGGACAGCCGTGATCTACTTCGCCGGGCAACCGTTGCGGACCGCGGTCAGAGCGTCGTTGACCTTCTTGCTCGCGTCGTTGAGCGGCGCCACCGAGGACCCGGTTCCGGTCCGGCGAATCTCCGCGCCCAATGCGCGCGCCGCGGTCACGTAGTCGGTGAACTTGCCCGCGAGATCGGCCGGCAGCGCCGGTCCGGCCGCGGCCAGCTGACCCTCGACCGCCTTCGCCGCGTCCTCGAGCGCGCCCGCCGCGGCATCCCGCTTGGCGATCTGATCCGCGGCGCTGCCGTCGTGCGCGTCGACCCACTCGTTGTAGCGGTCGACCTGGGTCCCGGCGGTCTTGCGGAACGAATCGCAGTTGTCCGCGGTCGCCTTCACGATCGCGGCCGCCGCCGCGGCGGAACTGGCCGCCGCCGCGGAGGTCGCCACTTCGGCTTTGTAGGAGGTGACCTGGGCTTGATCGACGGTCGCGGTACCCTCGACCGTGTTCGCGCATCCCGCCAGCACCAGCCCCATCGCCACGGCCCCGGACGCGCACACCAATCCGAACCCCCGCGGGTTCAGCAGCTTCACTTGGTTCCTCCCCGATCAGCCCGGCGGTTCCCTGCGCAACCGTACTGGATTTCCGGCTGACATGATGACCTGGGCCGCATCATCGACAAGGATGTGAGATGCGCCCCAAACCTTTGCTGACGGGTACGCCGCAGACCAGCGGTTATCCGGGGTATTGACGCCACACCAGATGTCCCACCCCATGTGTACGAGGAGCAATCGTCTTGACCGACTTGATGCACCCGACTTCGTCGAACTCCACCAATGGATCGGCACGCAAATCCCCGGCGGGGGGCCGGGTTCGAGTGATTCGCGAGGGGGTGGCGTCATACCTGCCGGACATCGATCCGGAGGAGACCAGCGAATGGCTCGACTCGTTCGACGAGATGCTGACCCGCGAGGGCCCGGGCCGCGCCCGCTACCTCATGCTGCGCCTGCTCGAGCGCGCCGGTGAACGCCATGTCGCCATCCCCGCGCTGACTTCCACCGATTACGTCAACACCATCCCCACCGAGAACGAGCCCTGGTTCCCCGGCGACGAGGAGGTGGAGCGCCGCTTCCGCGCCTACATCCGCTGGAACGCCGCCATCATGGTGCACCGCGCCCAGCGTCCGGGAATCGGTGTGGGCGGCCATATTTCGACCTACGCCTCGTCCTCGGCGCTCTACGAGGTGGGTTTCAACCACTTCTTCCGCGGTAAGGAGCACCCGGGCGGCGGCGACCAGATCTTCATCCAGGGTCACGCCTCCCCCGGCATCTACGCGCGCGCCTTCCTCGAGGGCCGCCTCACCCCGGACCAGATGGATGGCTTCCGCCAGGAGTACAGCCACGGCGGTCCCGGCGCGGGCCTGTCGTCCTACCCGCACCCGCGCCTGATGCCCGACTTCTGGGAATTCCCCACGGTCTCCATGGGTCTGGGCCCGATGAACGCCATCTACCAGGCCCGCTTCAACCACTACCTGCACGATCGCGGTCTGAAAGACACGTCGGATCAGCACGTTTGGGCGTTCCTGGGCGACGGCGAGATGGACGAGCCGGAATCGCGCGGCCTCATCCAGGTCGCCGCCAACGAGGGCCTCGACAACCTGACCTTCGTCATCAACTGCAACCTGCAGCGCCTCGACGGCCCGGTCCGCGGCAACGGCAAGATCATTCAGGAGCTGGAGTCGTTCTTCCGCGGCGCGGGCTGGAACGTCATCAAGGTGGTGTGGGGCCGCGAGTGGGACGCCCTGCTGCAGGCCGACCGCGACGGCGCGCTGGTGAACCTCATGAACACCACGCCGGACGGCGACTACCAGACCTACAAGGCCAATGACGGCGCGTACGTGCGCGAGCACTTCTTCGGCCGCGACCCGCGCACCAAGGAACTGGTGAAGGGCCTGTCCGACAGCGAGGTCTGGAACCTCAAGCGCGGCGGCCACGACTACCGCAAGATCTACGCCGCCTACGCCGCGGCCATGGCGCACAAGGGCCAGCCGACGGTCATTCTCGCCAAGACCATCAAGGGTTACGGCCTGGGCAAGCACTTCGAGGCCCGCAACGCCACGCACCAGATGAAGAAGATGACCCTCGACGATCTGAAGGCGTTCCGCGATCTGCAGCGCATTCCGATCACCGACGCCGAGCTCGAGGCGAATCCGTATCTGCCGCCGTACTACACGCCCGGCAAGGACGCCCCGGAGATCCAGTACATGCTGGAGCGCCGTCGTCAGCTGGGCGGCTACCTGCCCGAGCGCCGCACCATGGCCAAGCCGCTGCAGTTGCCCGGTGACGAGGCCTACCGCAGCGTCCGCAAGGGTTCGGGCAAGCAGTCGGTGGCCACCACCATGGCGTTCGTGCGCTTGATGAAGGAACTGTTGCGCGACAAGGAGATCGGCAAGCGCATCGTGCCGATCATCCCCGACGAGGCCCGCACCTTCGGTATGGACTCGTGGTTCCCGTCGCTGAAGATCTACAACCGCAACGGCCAGCTCTACACCTCGGTCGACGCGGATCTGATGCTCGCCTACAAGGAGTCGAGCGTCGGCCAGATCCTGCACGAGGGCATCAACGAGGCCGGTTCGACCTCGAGCTTCACCGCGGTCGGCACCTCCTACGCCACCCACGGCGAGCCGATGATCCCGCTCTACATCTTCTATTCGATGTTCGGCTTCCAGCGCACCGGCGACGGCCTGTGGGCGGCCGCGGATCAGATGGCGCGCGGCTTCGTCCTAGGAGCGACCGCCGGTCGCACCACGCTGACCGGTGAGGGCCTGCAGCACAACGACGGTCACTCGCTACTGCTGGCCTCGACCAACCCGGCCTGCGTCCCCTACGATCCGGCGTTCTCCTTCGAGATCGCCCACATCGTGCGCGACGGCATGCGCCGCATGTACGGCGGCGGCCTCACCCAGGGCGGCTACCAGGAGGCGCTGCCGGGCACCGATCCGGAATCGCATTCGGTGCATCACGAGTTCGGCGGCGAGGACATCTTCTACTACATCACCCTCTACAACGAGCCGTATGTACAGCCGGCCGAGCCGGAGAACCTGGACGTGCAGGGTCTGCTCAAGGGCATCTATCTCTACAAGCCCGGCGCCGCGGGCGAACTGCGCGCCAACATCCTGGTCGCGGGCGTCACCATGCCCGACGGTCTGCGCGCGCAGGAGATGCTCGCCCAGGAGTGGGGTGTGCAGGCGGACGTCTACTCGGTGACCTCGTGGGGTGAGCTCCGCAAGGAGGCCCTGGCCAAGGAGATCGCGAAACTGCGCCACCCCGACCAGGATCCGGGTCTGCCCTACGTCACTGAGGTGCTGTCCAAGGCGTCCGGCCCGTTCGTGGCCGCCTCCGACTGGATGCGCGCGGTGCCGGATCAGATCCGCCAGTGGGTGCCGGGCGAGTACATCACCCTGGGCACGGACGGTTTCGGTTTCTCCGATACGCGTCCCGCCGCCCGCCGCGTCTTCAACGTGGACGCCGCATCGATCGTGGTAGCGGCCTTGCAGGGGCTTGCCGCCCAGGGCAAGATCGCGCCCGCGACGGCCGCCGAGGCGGCTCGCCGCTATGCCATCGACGATGTGAACGCCGCGCCGAAGGCGGCACCCGGTACCGAAGGTGGCGACGCATAACCGAACATAAGAACCGTGGAACGTAAACCGCCGAGGCCGCGCCGGATCAACGAAGAGGGCACCTCCTCCCACGAGGTCTATCTCCCGACCGGTGCGCTCTCCCCGAATCGGCAGACGCGCGACCCGCTTCCGGACACCCTCCTGAAACGGGTCAAGCAGTTCTCCGGTCGCCTGTCGACCGAGGCCGTGGCGTCGATGCAGGATCGGTTGCCGTTCTTCGCCAATCTGGACGCCGCGCAGCGGGCGGGTGTGCAGATGCTGGTGCAGACGGCGGTGGTGAACTTCCTGGAGTGGCTGCAGGACCCGGAATCGGATATCCGCTTCAGTCTCGATGCCTTCCAGGTGATTCCGGACGATCTGGCGCGGCGGCTGACGCTGCGCCAGACCGTCGACATGGTCCGGGTGGCCATGGAGTTCTTCGAGCAGTGGCTGCCGGCGTTGGCGCGCAACGACCGTCAGCTGGTCGCGCTCACCGAGGCGGTGCTGCGATACGGGCGTGAGCTCGGTTTCGCGGCCGCCTCGGTGTACGCCTCCGCCGCGGAGTCGCGCGGCGCTTGGGACACCCGATTGGAGGCGCTGGTCGTCGACGCGGTGGTGCGCGGCGACACCGGCCCCGAGATGCTCTCGCGCGCGGCCACTCTCAACTGGGATGCCACGGCTCCGGCCACCGTCCTTGTCGGCACGCCCCCCAAGGATCAGGTGGCCGTTGTCAGTTCTGTACATAGCGTCGCCGGACGACACGGCCGAAACGCCCTCGCGGTGGTGCAGGGTTCGCGGCTCGTCATGGTAGTCAGCGGACATCTCGGCGACCCGTTGTATCCGTCGCAGTTCCTGGCGGACCTGCTCGCCGAGGCGTTCTCGGAGGGCCCGGTGGTGATCGGTCCGACCATGCGCACGCTGTCGGCGGCCCACGTCAGTTCGGTGGAGGCGATGGCCGGAATGGAGGCCGTGGTGGGCTGGCGTGGCGCGCCGCGCCCCGTGCACGCCTCGGAACTGCTGCCCGAACGCGCCCTGCTGGGTGACCGGGCCGCGGTGGAGGCCCTGAACGAGCACCTCGTGCTACCGTTGGCCGCCGCCAGCGCCGATTTGTCGGACACGCTGGACGCGTATCTGGATTGCGGTGGAGCCGTCGAGACCTGTGCCCGCCAGCTGTTCGTTCATCCAAATACGGTGCGCTATCGCCTCAAGCGAATCGCGGACATCACGGGCAGGGATCCCATGAATCCGCGCGATGCGTATGTGTTACGTATCGCGGCCACAGTAGGCCGCCTGACTCGAACTCGTAACGAATCGCCCACTCCTGCCACTGATGTGACTCCCGTCACAGACCCTAAGGAGGGGGTGTAACGAGATTCACGGATGGGGCGATCCGGACAACCCACTAGGTCTTTTGTGGACTCCTCACAAAACTGCCAACGAAGCTTCATTCGCGCCGACATCTCGTGAGAGCGGCGTCACGGTGTTTTCTTGAGGCGTGATCGCATTGCTCGCCCCTGGACAGGGCTCTCAGACACCCGGCATGCTCACCCCTTGGCTCGAACTTCCCGGCGCCGCGGATCGCATCGCGCTGTGGTCGAAGGCCTCGGGGTTGGACCTGCTGCGTTTGGGCACGACTGCGACCGCGGAAGAGATCGTGGACACGGCTGTCACCCAGCCGCTCGTCGTCGCGGCCGCTCTGCTTGCTTTTGCTGAAATCCCGCAGGAATCGCTTC
>NZ_JBSGBY010000173.1:0-13822 GCF_053601505.1 Nocardia sp. NPDC004722 | reverse complement strand
CAATCGCTTCCACAGCGCCGCCGACACGGATCTGGCCCGCGAACTGCTCGAAACCGCGGAACGCACCGAGTTGAGCCAATTCCGCACCCAGGCGCATTACGCCCTGTTCCGGTGCGCGCTGGCGGCGGTGGATCTGCGCGAGGCGTTCCGGCAAGCCGAGCTCGCGCTCGACAGCACCACCGAAGCCGAACTCCCCCAGCTGCTCCTGGCCATGAGCGGTTTCTCCGCCGCGCTCGCCGTGCTGGCCGGTGACCTGCCCACCGCCGCCGAGCGCTACGCCGAGCTCGACGCGAACCTGGAACGGGTGGGCTTCGCCGAGGGCGGCGTCATCCGCGCCGGACACGTACTGTGCCTGGGCTGGGTACAGGGCGACCTGACCCCCGCACTCCCCCGCCTGCGCGCACTGTATTCCGCCGCACCCGAATTCGGCGGCCCGATGCTGGCGCTGGCACTCCTCGCCACCGGTGACGTGGACCGCGCACGCACCCTGTACCTCGAATCGCGGGGTATCACCCCCGAGTTCTACCCCTCCGCCGAACTGACCTGCCGCGCCTACGTTGCCCTCGGCCTGGGCTACCTCGAGGACCTGCCCGAGCTGTACCGCGAACTGCTCCCCTACGCGGGCACCGTGGTCGGCCTGGAATCGACCGGCTTGGTCTTCGAGCCGATGGACGTCCTGCTGGGCCGAGTCTGCGCCGCACTGGGCGACACCGACCGAGCCGAAGCCCATCAGGCGGCCGCCGCCGCCCTCACCGCCCGCCTGCACGCCGAACTGGCGCAACTGGAATCGCTCGGCCTCAACCCGACCCGCCCGCGCACCGCGGTCGAGGCACACTGAGCGACGCGCCCCCGCGCGGCCAGCGCCCGCCGTCTCGAACGCCGGTATCGTGCTGTGCGCGTGCGGTTCCACGCACGGTCGGGGCGGGTTGGTCACATAGGACCGGAAAGCGTTGTTACACATGGGAATTTCCACAAAGGCGGCCGTCGCAGTGCTGGGCGCGGCCCTATTGTCGACCGCGACCGGGCACGCCGCTCCTGATCCGGGCACCACGGCACTGACCGCAGGCACCACCATCGAGCCGTCGATCGATTGCGCGCCGACCGCTGCGCATCCATATCCGGTGGTCGTATTGCCCGGCGGCGACGGGAGTCCTGAGCAGACCGAAACACAGTGGGCGACAATGACTGCCGCGTTGCGGGAGGCTGGATATTGCACCCTGGTGTTCCAGGGCGGCATTGCCAATGACAAGCGGTGGGACGGCGACATGCCCGGTGAGGCACAGCAAGTCGGCGATTTCATCGCGAAGGTGCGCCGGACCACCGGGGCGGATCGGGTCGAGATCGTGGCGCATTCGGCTGGGACGATCGTGTCGAACTACTACCTCAAGGTGCTCGGTGGCGCGCCGACCGTGAGTCACGCGGTCTTCATCGCTCCCGAGGTCCGAGGCTGCGACGGCGCAGGCGTTCTCGGCGTGAAGAATCCGCCGATCACCCCCGTGCAGTTGCTCCTCGCGATGCCGTTCCTGGAGCCCGTCCTGGCCGCGAGCTCCCCCGATCTGGCCGTGGCCATGCAGATGACGCCGATCTCACCCACGTACAAGGCCATCTTCGACACCCAGGTCACCCAGCCCGGCGTCACGTATTCCGTGATCGCGACCCGCAACGACCAACTAGCCACCCCCGCCCCCGCCTGCTCCACCCTCGACGAGCCCGGCGTAGTCAACGCGGTCTACGAAGACCTGTTCCCCGGCGCGGACGCGGTCGACCACTCCCTCATCCGCTCCACGACGAACACCGCAGGCTGGGTGCTACAGCAACTCCAGCGGTGACACGTCATCGAGAATATCCATCGACTTAGCGCCGAAAGATCCAGAGAAACCGCCACTTACTCGCGAGAATTGTTATTAACATAGCCGCCAGTTGTAGACCGACAGGCGGAGGCTCCCATGCGCCGGACCCGACGACAGTTCATCAAGACGACGGCCAAGGCGGGCGGCCTGGCGGCAGCACTGACCCTCGCCCCCACCGGCGGCCGGGCCTTCGCGGACCCCGGCCGCTCGGTGGCGGTGTTCGGAGCCGGACCGGCCGGACTGACGGCGGCGCACGAGCTAGCCGAAAGGGGTTTCTCGGTCACGATTTTCGAGAAACTGGCCGACTTCGGCGGCAAAACCCGCAGCATCTACACCCCCGACGGCCTCCCCGGCGAGCACGGCTTCCGCAGCTTCTTCGGCTTCTACCACAATCTCCCGGATACCTTGCGCCGCATCCCTTTCCCCGGCAACCCGCACGGCGTATGGGACAATCTCACCCGCCTGAACGCCGCCATGATCGCGGGCACCGGCCGCCACAACCTGACCATCCCGCTCCCGCTCCCACTCCCGTTCAGCCAGTTCCCCGAGACCCCGAAGCAGTTCGTGGATTCCATTGTGGCCGTGTTCGAAACACTGTTCCGACTGCCGCCGCAAGAGGCGATATTCGCCGCCGAACGCCTGGCCGTCTACGTCTCGAGCTGCGACGAACGCAAACTAGGCCAGTGGGAGAAAATGACCTGGACGGACTTCGCCCGGCTGGACAACTCCTCCCCCGAATACAACCGCTTCCTGGGTGACGGCTTCATCCGCGAGCTGGTGGCCACCAAATCCCGCAATTGCAGCGCACATTCGATCGGCCTGGTCGGCGAAGAGTACGTCTGGTCGCTGCTCAACCTGAACAACGACAGCGACGGCAAAGGCAACGACCGGGTCATGAACGGCCCCACCAGCGAAACCTGGATCAACCCCTGGATCGACTATCTCCGCTCCATCGGCGTCACCTTCCACCAGGGCTACAAATTCACCGCCCTCGCCAACGACGGCACCCACATCACCGCAGCCACCGTCACCGACGCCACCGGCACCCGCCACACCGTCGACGCCGACTACTACATCGCCGCAATCCCTTTGGACAAATTCCCCGACGTCCTCACCGACGACCTGACCACCGCCGACCCCACCCTCGACCGCATCCGAAACCTACAGTCCGCCTGGATGGTCGGCATCCAATTCTTCCTCACCCGCCCCGCACCCCTGGCCAACGGCCACGTCGGCTACAACGACGCCCCCTGGGGCCTGACCTCCATCAGCGAAGCCCAATTCTGGCATCGCCCGGTCAACAGCTACGGCACCGGAGAAGCGCAAGAAGTCCTGTCGGCAATCATCTCCGAATGGGACGAACCCGGAACCTTCAACGGCAAACCGGCAAGACAATGCAGCCTTGAAGAACTAGCCACCGAAACCTGGTCCCAAATCAAGGCCCACGTCAACCACGACGGCGACAACCCCCTCACCGACGACATGCTCCACGCCTGGCAAATAGATCCAGCCCTGACCAACGCCGGAACCCCCGAAATCGCCTACGACGACGCCATCTTCATCCAAAACCCCGGCTCCTGGGACGACCGCCCCAACGCCTGGACCAACATAGACAACCTCTTCCTCGCAGGCGACTGGATCAAAACCCAAATGAACGTAGCCTGCATGGAAGCCGCCAACGAAGGCGGCCGCCTAGCCGCCAACGCCGTCCTTCATGCCTCCGGCTCCCCCACCCCCGAAGCCCAAATAACCCCCCGCTACCGAATGCCCCTCTGGGACCCCCTGAAAGCAGTCGACCTCCAACTCTACCGAGCAGGCCAACCCAACGCCTTCGACGTAATAGACCGCCGCTACCCCACAATCAGATAACCGAGCCTTCGTCTTTCTGGCTTTGTCTCTGAAAGGTGATCCGTGCAGTCCGTGGGCCGGTAGGCGAGTCAACGGCTCCCAAGTCGCGTCAGCGAAAGTCCGGTAGGGCAGGCGACGCAACCACACTTCCGGTACATGCCACCTCGACGCAATCCCGTTGCAGCACAATCACGCAAGTAGTCTTCCCCCCGAGTTACCTGGCCTCGAGCCGCCGAATCACATGTTGATCCGAGCCCGCCGCACCTCGCGACGTTGGCTGGGAGTCGTGTACACGTGAACCAACTCGGTCATGATGTTGACCGCGACCCCCGGATCGAAGACCGACCCGGTGGGTTCCGCGTCCGGTACGCCGTCGGCGGTGACCGGCGGCACGACAGTAGTCGGGAAAAGGTAGAGGCTACCTTCGGGTTCGGTCGTGACCGATTCCCCTGTGGGCGTGCACCATTCGACGACCCGACCGGGGTGGTGGCGCACGGTCCAGCCGTTGGCGTGATTGTCCGCGAGCGTCTTGAGCCGGTGGTGACGACGGCACCGCGCCCCGAGATTGTCTTCGGTGGTGTGGCCCCCGGCTTGCGGGTCGCTGTGGTCGAACCGGTCTTGGTGGTCGAGATCGCTGGCAGCGGCAGGGATGTGGCAGCCCGGCGCACGGCAGATCCCGTCGATCGCACGAGCCTGGCGCGCGATGCGGGCCCCGGGCCGGTAACGCAGTTCGGTGGCGACAGCCGGGGCGGCGGAGCCGGTTTCCGCAACAGCAGCGGGCATCGCGTCGGCGGTGATGACCTCGAAACGGGCATGACGGGCGATCTGACGCGCCAGATCGGGGTCGATCGCGCCAAGACCGGACAGGAGAGCCGGGTTGTCTTGCAAACCGGCCAGGGTTTCCGCGGAGACACCCACCTGCACAAGTGCTTTACGCGCGACCGGGACTTCACCGACAACGGCACGGGAGCACTCGGCCTGGCCGCACTGGCACACCAGACGACCGGAACCGTCGGCGAGCGCCACGAGGGCATCCGCGCGGCGCTGGGCCACGGTACGCGGATCCTTGCCGCAGCACTCGCGGGAGGCCATCTCACGCAGACGCTCGTACACAGCCTGACCACCGGCGGCGGGCAGGACACCGTCGAGCAGGGCGGTGCCGTCGTCGTGGGCGGTGATCGAGACGTAGCGGTCGGCCTCAGCGGCCTTGCGGCGCGCGGCTTGACCGGCGGGGTCGGCTTCGAGGAGGCGGCGGCGGGCGGTGCGGCGGATGCGTTGCGGGTCAGCGTTTTCGGCGTAGGCAGCCAGGTTCGGTTCGAGCTCGGCGAGCAGTTCGTCGGAAGCGTTGGTCAGCGACTTGGTGATCGCACGCGTCTGCGCGAGGTCGATACGGCCCTCCGCGAAGGCTTCACGGGTGGCCGGGCAACGGTTCTCGAGATCAAGGCCGAGCGCGATCAGACCATCCGCGGTGCCTTGCGAAACCTTCAGCGCGATACCGATTTCGGTAGCAGTGTCCTCACCCGCATTGAGGTTGCTCACCCCCAGATCAAGCTGCTGCTCGCGACGCAGATGGTAGAGGCTCGTCATCAACGCAACCTCTTCGGCTTGCAGCGCAGCAATCTGTGAGTGCACCGCACGCAGATGCGCGACAACCGCTTGCGCGGTAGCCATCTCATCTGCAATATCAGTCATACCTTCGATAATAGTTTCGAACCACGAGACACGACAGCATGATCAGCCAGACACGCCTGTAAATCACTGGCTAACTTGCGAATCCGCGCACAATAGCCGCAATCGCATACTCGAAGCGCGCATTGTCGTCAGTCCCCACGCCCGTCCGCGCAGCCTCAATGATCAACGGAAACTCTTCCTCGTCAAGGCTTTTCAGAAACTCCACCGATCCCGCGTCGCCCGCTTCATTGACAGGCGCAATACGCACTTCCGAATTCGAATGCGCAATCACGAAGAGCGTCAACGAGTTCAACGCGTCGAGCGCAGCCCCCAGCTCGAACCCGGAGCGAACCAGCATCGCCAGCCCACGTTCGGCGGTGCGCAAAGTATTCGGCGTGACCGCGGGGCGGGTCGCGACGAGCGGGAGCACGCCCGGGTGTTCCAGGAGGGCAACACGAAGGGCGCGCGCGTAGTCGGTCAGCGCGGTCGCCCATGGCCCGTCGGCGAATCCGACGTCGGCCTGGGACATGACTCGCTCGACCATGCCATCCAGCAGCGCGTCCTTGTTCGGCACGTAGTGGTACAGGGTCATGGCCTCAACCCCCAGTTCCGCTCCGAGCTTGCGCATCGACAGCGCCCCCAGCCCGTCCCGATCCACGAAAGCAAGGGCGGCGTCCAGCACCTGTTCACGCGAAATGCCCGCTCGTTCGGCCCGGGTGCGCTTGGCGGCCATCAGTTTTCCTCCAGCGGTTGACAACTCTTACGTCGTAAGTGAATCATAGTCCACAGCAGGAATCTCTTACGACGTAAGAGTAAATCGAGATCGGGAGAACCTCATGACCACCACCCAGACCGCGATTGCCGACAACAAGGCCGTCATCACCGCGTTCATCGACGCGCTCAACCACGGCCTCGAGGGCGGCACCGACTGGGTTCAGTACCTGTCACCCCAGGTGATCGACCACAACAAGATCATCTTCGGCGAGGAGGACACTCCCGGCGCAGCCATCGAAGGCTTCCGCCAGCAACTGGCCGCCTTCAGCGCGACGGAGGATGAGCAGAGCGGAATCCTGGTGCAAGAGTTGATCGGCGAGAACGATCGCATCGTCGCCCGCCTGCGGGTGATCGGCCGACACACCGGCGCTCACGCCCGCATGCCCGAGCCCACCGGCCGCACCTGCGATGTCGAACAGATCTGGATCTTCACCCTCACCGACGCGCGCATCAGCGAGATCCGTGCCGTCAGCGACCGTCTCGGCATGTTTCTCCAGCTGGGCTGGGACTGGCCGACGGTCGACTGACAGGACCGCCAGGACCGGATTGTCCTGGCGGCTGTCATGCCTCGTGACCCGCTAGTTGAAGGGCGGGAGGGTGAAGGAGCTGCCAGTGCCCAGCGCCTTCGCCAACATTTCGATCCACTGGTTCACTGCACTGCCACTCAACATGGTCGTCTCCTAAGCGCCCGTGCCACCGGGCTGAACGATCGAGGTCGAAGACCCGGAGCCGATCAGGTGAACGAAGGCCTGCAGGAGGTCGTTTACACCGCTGCCACTCAACATTTTTCGATCCTTTCGAGAAGTGTGTTCTGTCGTGCGCAAATTACTTCGCGTTGTCGCCCTTGACCTTCGGGCCCTTGGGGTTGTAGCTGGTGGTGGAACCACTGCCGAGGAACTTCAGCACCGAGGACAGCAGGGCGCCGATGTCGACGGTGGTGCCGCCACCGGTAGGCGGAGGAGTGGTGGTCATGGTGATTCCCTTTCTTTCACGACGCGGACAGACCCCCTCGATTTCTGGGTGATTCTCGGGACCGCCGCACGGGGTCGGAGCGACCCCGGGTCTTGGACGCGGAACAGTTGT
The DNA here is from genome assembly GCF_053601505.1 of Nocardia sp. NPDC004722. Taxonomy (NCBI): domain Bacteria; kingdom Bacillati; phylum Actinomycetota; class Actinomycetes; order Mycobacteriales; family Nocardiaceae; genus Nocardia; species Nocardia sp. NPDC004722. The sequence goes on along the minus strand of NZ_JBSGBY010000173.1, from coordinate 6,596 downwards.
GCCGCAGGTCTATTCGGGATCGATAGCCATGGCCTGGACCAGCGAGGCCGGCCGCATATCGGTCCAGTGCGCTTCGACGTACTCCAGGCAGCTCTGCCGGAGGGCCGGTCCGTGCGCGACGGTCCAGCCACCCGGGATGGCGGCGAACACCGGCCACAGCGAGTGCTGGGCCTCCTCGTTGACGAGCACGTAGAACTGCGCTTTTTCGTCATCGAAGGGATTGCTCATGGTGGGTCTACCCTTTCTGGTTCAGGACCTGCGCGATCCGCGCGAGTGCCTGGGGCGAAGTCAGCTGCCAATGTGTTTCCGGCACCGGGTATTCGGTCACCGTGCCGTCCACGACCGCGGTCCACGCGGCGAGGCCGGTGGCGGCCGGTTGTTCGAGCGCGGCGGTGAAGTACACGAGGTCGCCGTGGAATCGACGCGGCCGGTAGTCCTGCGCCAGCTCCATGGATCGGACACTCGAATCCAGCACCCGCGTGACCCACTCGACCCCGAGTGAGGCGAGACTCTCACCGCCGGTGGCGGTTTCGGCCAGCGTGACCAGCCGGTCTGCCAGTTCGGAGGAGTCCGTGACGCCCTCGAGGTCGAGGGCCTGGTCACCGAGCAGCCCACCGAGCAGTTCCGCGACCTCGGTCCGTGCGTCACCGGCCCGCCAGCCGCCCTCGGGCGCGAGATGGCTGTCCATCATGGCCAGCAGCGCGACGTCCTCGCCCTGCTGTTGCAGCAGTGTCGCCACGGCATGCGCGAGCACGCCGCCGAGCGACCAGCCGAGCAGGTGGTACGGCCCGGCGGGCTGCACCGACCGCATCGCCGAGACATAGACCGCGGCCCAGTCCTCGATCGAATCCGGCAGGACGCCGCCGTTTCTCAGCGCGGGCGACTGCAGCCCGTAGATCGGCCGATCCTGGTCCAGGTGCGCTCCCAGTCCCGCGAACGACCAGGAGATGCCGCCCACCGGGTGGATGCAGAACAGCGGCGCGGCAGTGCCCTCCCGCCGCAGCGGTAGCAGGACGTTCAGCGCGGCGTCCGCGTCGGCACCGGCGGATCCCAGCTCCCGGGCCAGCTCACCGGGTGTGAACGCGGTGAACAGCAACAGCAGCGGCACGGGTTCGCCCAGCTTCTCCCCCAGCAGCGAGACCAGCCGGGTCGCCAGCAGCGAGGTGCCGCCGAGTTCGAAGAAGTTGTCGTCCAGGCCGACCCGCTCCACCCCTAGGATCTCGGCGTAGGCGGCGCACACGGTGGCTTCCAGTTCCGTTGCCGGGGCCCGGAATTCGCGTGCCGCGAAGCTCGGCGCGGGCAGCGCTCGCCGGTCGAGCTTGCCGGACGGGTTGAGCGGCAGCTCCTCCAGCACCACGAACGCCGACGGCACCATGTAGGACGGCAGTCGCTGCGCCAGCGCCCGGCGCACCGCGTCCGTGCCGATATCCGCCGCCGCGACCAAGTACGCGACGAGATGCTCGCCCGCACTGTCGGTTACGGGCCACACCACAGCCACGGCCTGAGCGATCTCCGCCTGTGCCGTCAGCGCCGTCTCGATCTCGCCGAGTTCGATGCGCTGTCCGCGCAGCTTGACCTGGAAGTCGGTGCGGCCCAGGTACTCCAGCTCACCGGCACCGGTCCACTTGACCAGGTCACCGGTGCGGTACATGCGCGCCGAGTGCCCGAACGGGTTGGCCACGAAGCGATCCGAGGTCAGGTCGGGCCGCGCCACGTAGCCCTGCGCCAGCTGCTCACCGGCCAGGTACAGCTCGCCCGCGACACCGGCGGGAACCGGCCGCAGTCGCGAATCCAGCACGTAGACCTGGGTATTGAACACCGGGCGGCCGATCGGGACGGTGTCGATGTCGGTGTCGACGACCTCGTGATAGGTCACGTCGACCGCGGCTTCGGTGGGCCCGTACAGGTTGTGCAGACGGGCGCCGGTCAGCTCGCGGAGACGCTGGGCCGTGCCGCCGGGCAGGGCCTCGCCGGAGGCGAAAACCTTGCTCAGGCTGTGGCATTCACCAACGCTCGGTTCGTTGGCGAAGGCCGCCAGCATGCTCGGCACGAAGTGCGCGACCGTGACGTCCTCGCGGACGATGAGCCCGGCCAGGTAGGCCGGATCCCGGTGGCCTTCCGGCGCGGCGACCACCAGTCGCGCGCCGACCTGCAAGGGCCAGAAGAACTCCCACACCGACACGTCGAAGGTGGCCGGGGTCTTCTGCAGCACCACATCGCCGACGGTGAGCCGGTACTCGGACTGCATCCACACCAGGCGGTTGACGATGGCCCGATGCGATACCGCTACGCCCTTGGGACGGCCGGTCGAGCCGGAGGTGAAGATGACGTAGGCGGTGTTGTCGGCGACCAGGCCGTCCAGGAGCTCGGAGGCGGAGATCGAGTCCGCCGCGTAGTCGTCGAGGACGAGTCGGTCGATACGCACCACCGGAACCCGGTCGGCCACCGCGAGATCCGACGCCGCCAGCACCAGGGCCGGGCGGGCGGTGTCGAGGATGTGGGCGACGCGCTCCTCCGGCTGACCGGGGTCGATCGGCACGTACGCGGCACCGGTCTTGATCACGGCGTAGATCGCCACGACCAGTTCGGCCGAGCGCGGCAGAGCCAGTGCGACGGTGTCGCGTGCGCCGACGCCACGCTCGATCAGGTAGCGCGCCAGGCGGTTCACGCGGGCGTCGAGTTCGGCGTAGGTGAGGACCTGACGCTGTGCGCCGTCCATGACCAGCGCCGTCGCTCCACCGTGGCGAGCCACGGCCGCGTCGAACAGCGAGACCAGTGTCGGTTCCGGCGCGACCGTGAAGGCCGCGGCCGTGTCGTTCCACTGCTCGAGGATCTCCGCTCGCTCGTCGGCGGCGAGGATCTCGATCTCGCCCATCCGCACCGAGGCGTCGGTCACGACCGCGTCGATGACCCGCTCGAAGCGCTGCACGAAGCCCTGCACCGTCCCCGCGTCGAACAGCGACGTCGCGTACGTCATGGTGGCGGTGAGTCCGGCGGGTGTTCCGTCGGCGTCGTAGTTGTCGATGACCACCAGGTGCAGGTCGAATTGCGTGACGTCGGTGTCGAATTCGACGGCCGCGACCGTCAGCCCGTCCAGTTCGAAGGCGGCCGGTTGCTGGTTGTTGAACGAGAACCCGACCTGGACGAGCGGATTGCGGTCGGTGGAGCGCTCCGGCTCGAGCACCTCGACCAGCCGCTCGAAGGGCAGGTCCGCATTGTCGAAGGCGGCCACGTCCTGCGACCGCACCCGCCGCAGCAGGTCGGTGAAGCGTTCGGCCGGGTCGACGGCGGTGCGCAGCACCAGGGTGTTGACGAACATGCCGACCAGGTCGTCCAGCGCCGGATCGTCGCGTCCGGCGACCGGGGTGCCGACGGCGATATCGGCCGAGCCGGTGAGCCGGGCGAGCAGTGCGGCGAACACGGCGTGCACCGTCATGAACAGGGTCGCGCCCTGTCCCCGGCCCAATTCGGCCAGGGCCGCGTGGGTTTCGGCGTCGATGTGGAAGTCGACGCGGCGGCCCGCCGCGTCCAGCACCTGCGGACGCGGCCGGTCGGTGGGCAGCGCCAGCAGCGGGGGCAGCCCGGCCAGGCTCTCGGTCCAGAAGCTCAGCTGACGCGAGATCAGCGAGCCCGTATCGGATTCCGCGTCCAGCATGCCGCGCTGCCAGATCGCGTAGTCGGAGTACTGCACCGGCAGCGGCATCCACTCCGGCGCGACGCCGGCCTTGCGGGCGGCGTAGGCCATCATGACGTCGCGGGCCAGCGGGGCCAGCGAGGTGCCGTCACCGGCGATGTGGTGCATGACCACGACCAGCACGTGATCGTCGGGTCCGAGTTCGAACAGCTCGGCCCGCAGCGGCACCGTGGTGGTGACGTCGAAGCCCTTGCTGATCACCTCGAACACGGCGACCGCGACGGTGTCCTCGGTGACCGGAATCGCCTTGAGGGCAGGCAGATCCGCGACGGTGGCGGCGGGCAGCACCTGCTGCGCCGGACCTGAGTCGGTCTGCGGGTAGACGGTGCGCAGGACTTCGTGCCGGACCACCACGTCGGCGATGGCGGCTTGCAGGGCCGCCACATCCAGCGGTCCGGTCAAGCGGATGGGCAGCGGAATGTTGTAGGCGGTGGATTCGGGATCCAGGCGGTTGAGGAACCACATGCGCTGCTGGGCGGGCGAGAGCGGCGCTGGGCCGTCATCGATCCGGGGCAGCAGCCGCGGGCGGACGGGAGCCTGCTCGGCGAGCAGCACCGCGGCGGCGAGGCCCTCGATGTCCGAGTGCTCGAAGATCATCCGGACCGGGATGTGCGCGCCGAACGCGGCGCTGAGCCGCGCGGCCAATTGGGTTGCGGTGAGCGAGTTTCCACCGAGGGCGAAGAAGTCGTCGCCGAGACCGATGGGATCGGCTGCGCCCAGCACACCGGACACCACCTCCGCGACCGTGATCTCGGCCTCGGTGACCGGGGCCCGGAACTCGGCCGTGCGGAAAACGGGTTCCGGCAGGGCACTTCGGTCCAGCTTGCCGACCGGGGTGAGCGGGATGCGGTCGAGCACCATGATCGCGGCGGGCACCATGTAGGCGGTCAGCGAGCGGGCGGCGTGGGCGCGCAGCTCGTCGAGGTCGATGGTGTGGCCGGGTGCGGCGACGACATACGACACGAGCGAGGTGGTTCCGGTCGGCCCGGTATGGCCCAGGGTGACCGCGAATTCCACGGTGGCGTCGGCTGTCAGTGCCGCGTCGATCTCGCCCAGTTCGATGCGTAGACCGCGCACCTTGACCTGGTGGTCGGCACGGCCGACGTATTCGAGTACGCGGCGGGCGTTCCACCGCACCAGGTCACCGGTGCGGTAGAGCCGATCGCCGGGCTCGCCGTACGGGTCGGCGATGAAGCGCTCGGCCGAAAGTCCCGGCCGCGCATGGTATCCGCGGGCCACGCCGGGCCCGTTGACATACAGCTCGCCGGTGACGCCGACCGGGACCGGCCGCAGCCGGGCATCGAGTACGACCGCGGTCATCCCGGCGGTCATCGCGCCGAGTTCGACCGGCTGGCCCGGCAGCAGCGGGGCGCTGATATTGCAGGTGATGGTGGTCTCGGTCGGGCCGTAGCCGTTGTGCACGGCGCGGGTGCCGCTGGTCCAGCGGGCCACGGTGTCGGGGCCGAAACCCTCACCGCCGATGGACAGTTCACGGAACTCGGGCAGGGCGTCCGGGTCCAGGGTCTGGAGCACCGACGGGGTGATGAAGGCGTGGGTCGCGCCTTCGGCAGCCATCAGTTCGGTCAGTTCGGTCCCGCCGTAGACCTGCGCCGGGGTGATCACCAGGCGCGCGCCGACGGGCGTGGCCATGAGGATTTCCAGGGGGTAGGCGTCGAAGCTGGGCGAGGAGACCTGCAGGACCCGGGCATCGGCGCTGAGGCGGTAGCGCTCACGCTGGGTGACCGCGATGCCGGAGACGCCGCCGTGGGAGACGACCACACCCTTGGGCAGGCCGGTGGAGCCGGAGGTGTAGATCATCCAGGCGGGGTTGGCGATGCGCACGGGGCGGACCAGGTCACCGGAGGTGATCGGCGTGGTGTCGAGTCCGGCAGTAGCAGTGGCGAATTCGGGATCGTCGATGACCAGCCAGCTCGCCGCGCCGGGCAGCCGGTCCCGGCTGTCGGCCACCGTCAGGCCGAAGGTGGCTCCCGAGTCGGTCAGCATGTGCTCGATCCGGTCGGCCGGGTAGTTCGGGTCCACCGGGACGAAGGCGGCACCGGTCTTGGCGATCGCCCAGACGGCCAGCAGGGTCAGGTCCGAGCGCGGGATAGCCAGCGCGACATAGTCTTCCGCGCCGACGCCGCGCTCGATCAGCACCCGGGCCAGACGCGAGGATTCGGCGTCGAGTTCGCGGTAGGTGAGTTCCCGGTCCAGGTAGCGCAGCGCGATGTTTTCCGGGTAGCTCGCGGCGGCCTCGGCGAAGTACTCGCCGAGGGTGCGCTGCGGGACCCGGGCCGTCGCACCGCGATCCAGCAGGCTCGCACGCTCGGCCGGCGCGAGCAGTTCGATCTCCCCGACGCGCACGGTGGCGTCCTCGGCGACCGCACCCAGCACCCGGCCCAGCCGCCGCAGCAGCCCGGCGGCCGTGGCCTCGTCGAAAAGGTCGGTGGCGTAGTTCAATTCGATGGCCAGGTGGCCGTCGACATCGAGTTCGTCGGAGACGGTGAACTGCAGATCGAAGCGGGCCACCCGGTGTTCGAAGTCGACCGGTTCCAGCACCAGGCCGGGCACCGCGTAGGTCTGCGAGCCCAGGTTCATGTAGCTCAGGACCACCGTGAACAGCGGATTGCGGGCCTGGGTGCGGGGCACGCCGAGGGCGTCGACCACCTGGTCGAACGGCACGGTGGCGTGATCGAAGGCGGCCAGGTCGGCGTCGCGGGTCCGCGCGAGCAGCTCGTCGAAGCCGAGTCCGGGTTCGGGCCGGGTGCGCAGGGCCAGGGTGTTGACGAACATGCCGACCAGGTCGTCGAGGGCGGCGTTGCCGCGGCCCTCGAGCGGGGTGCCGATGGTGATGTCCGCCGAGCCCGACAGCCGGGCCAGCAGCACCGACAGCGCGGCGTGC
>NZ_JBSGBY010000172.1:0-13855 GCF_053601505.1 Nocardia sp. NPDC004722 | reverse complement strand
GGCAATTCGACCTTCCTGGGCAGTGGCAGCTCGACGAGGCAGTCCTGAGTCGCCTGCTCAGTGCCGGGCGAACGCCTCCTGTAACCACCAGGACCCACCGTCGCTGCTGATCTTCGCGTCCAGCAGCAGGGGTGTGTTCCGCCCGCCCGCCAGCCATTTCGGGACGATGTCGAGGTCGTCGACGTTACGGACGACGGCGGCCTCGCAGCCCGCGCCCCGGGCCAGCGCGGCGATATCGGTGTCGGGGAAGGTCACCGCGCCGAGGTCGGCGTCGCGGAAATGATGGACTTCCGCGCCGTAGGCGTGATCGTCGTAGATCACTATGAGCAGCGGAAGATTCAGGCGCACAGCGGTTTCCAACTCGGCGACACCCATCAACGCCCCGCCGTCCCCCAGCGCCGCCACCGGCAGCCGGTCGGGCCGGGCCAGGGCCGCGCCGATGGCCGTCGCCAACCCCAGCCCGATCGACTGGAACGCCTGGGTGAAGCAGAAGCCGTACTGATCGGGGACCTCGAGGTAGGCGCTGGGATAGCCCATGAAATTGCCGGAGTCGACCGACACGATGCGATCCGTGGGCAGCAGATCGTCGAGTGCGATGGAGAGCACGCGCGGGTCGATGCGGTCGGCCGTCGAAAGGTCCTCGAACGGCACTGTCCGCCACTTGCCCGCAGCCGCAAGGTGTTCGGCGACCTCTGTGGTCCGATAACCCGGCCTGGCCGATACCAGGGGCAGCACATCGCGCGCGGTCTCCCCGACATCTCCGTGCACCCCGAGATCGACGTGCCGGTGTGCACCCAGCGCCGCACTATCCGAGTCCACCTGGGCGACAGCGGCTCCCGGAGCGATCAGCGTGCCGTGGCGCATGGTCCACATATTGAGAGCGCATCCCCAGCCGACGATCAGATCAGCCCCGGTGATCAGTTCGGCCGCGGCAGGCGTGGCGAAGCCGCCGGAGATGCCCAGCGACCATGGATCGTCCCGGAACAGGCCGTGCGCCACCGCCGAGGTGGCGAGCAGCGCGCCTGTGGATGCGGCCAACGCCCGCAACTCCGGTCCATACCGGCGCGCGCCACGACCGGCGATGAATACCGGCCGCGCCGACTCCGCCAGCAGCCCAGCCAGTTTCGCAACCGCCGCCGCGTTCGGTTGCACCGCCTCCGGGGGCTCGGGGACGTTGAGCGATTCCGGCGCGCGGATGCGGGCGGCCTGGATGTCCAGCGGGAGGTTGAGGACTACGCACCGGCGCTGATCGCGCGCGATGCGGAAGGCGCGGACGGTGTCGGCGATGGCGGTGTGCGGGGAGTGGACGCGTTCGGGGGTCGCGCCGACGGCGGCGGCCAGGGCGGTCTGGTCCACTCGGAAGTTCGAGAGGACGGATTCGCCGGGAGTGTCGGCGGCCAGGATCAGCAGGGGTGTACGGCTTTTCGCGGCCTCGGCGATCCCGGTGAGGGCATTGGTGAGGCCGCAGCCCTGGTGTAGGGAGACCGCCGCCACGGTGTCGGTCATGCGGGCGTAGGCATCGGCCATGACGGTCGCGCCGCATTCGTGGCGGGCCGCGATGTAGTCGACGCCGTGGGCGCGCAGGGCATTGGTGAGATCGAAATTGCCGCTGCCCACGACGCCGAAGACCCGGGAGACGCCCAGTTCGGCGAGGGTGCGGCCGACGGCCTCGGCCACGGTCGGCATGGTCGTCACCGGTCGACGAGGGCGAGAACCCGCGCGGGACTGCCGGTTCCGCCCTTGATGGGCAGCGGGCTGACGATCAGCCCGGCCCCGGTGGTCGGCAGCCGGGACAGGTTGCGCAGTTGGGTCAGCCCGCATTTGCCCGCGCCGAGCAGGAAGTGATGGCACGGGAACGGCGGGTCGAAGCTGTGCGCCGTGCCCGCGTCGGTGCCGACGGTCTCCACGCCCATGCCGAAGATCGGTTGCTGGGCAAGCCATTCGGCGCAGTCCGCCGACAGGCCGGGGGAGTGCGGCCCGGTCTCGTCGGTGTTGAGGAAGCGGGCCGCGTCGTCGGCGTAGGCGTCCCAGCCGGTGCGCAGCAGGACCCAGCCGCCGTCCGGCAGTGGGCCGTGCTGCTTCTGCCAGTCCAGCAGATCGTCGACTTCCACGAGGAAGTCAGGGTTTCCGGCGACCCGGCTCGCGACATCGACGACGACGGCGGGCGCGAGCAGCCCCTGCAGCGGCGTCCCAAGCACATCGAAACCCTGCTGCCCGGTGACCCAGTGGATCGGCACATCCAGATGGGTCCCGGTGTGCTCGCCGGTGTGGATGTTGTTCCAGTACCAGCCCGGACCCCGCTCGTCGTAGTGGCTGATTTCTTCCAGCCCGAACGGAATGGTGTTCGAGAACGGCGGGGGCAGTTGCAGAATCGGAGTGCTGGAATGCAGGGGCGCGGTGAGATCGACGATTTCGGTGGAACCGTCGGCGAGCGCGGCCAACAGTGCGGTGACAGCCGTCATGGGCCTTACCTCTTCCCATTTCGAGACTGTCAAATATAGCGCTAGTGCACGGCCCCGATGGCCGCCTTGGCGACGGCGGCGACCAGCGGATTGTCCGCTGCGGCAGCCTGATCGGTGGGCTTGGTGGTCAGCACCACCATCACCACGGGTGCGCCGCCGCCGCTGGGCCAGGTGACCGCGACATCGTTGGCCTGGCCGTAATCGCCGGTGCCGGTCTTGTCACCGGTCTTCCAGTCCGCGGGCAGCCCGGCCCGGATGCGCTGGTTGCCCGTGGTGGTGGCGATCAGCCAGTCGGTGAGCTGCGTGCGCTCGGGCGCGGGCAGCACGTCGCCGAGCACGATCGCGCGGTAATCGGCGGCCAGCGCGGCCGGGGTGGTGGTGTCGCGCTCGTCGCCGGGGATATTCGTGTTGAGCTCCGGTTCCCACCGATCCAGGCGGCTGATCCGATCACCGATCGAGCGCAGGAAATCGGTGACGGCCGCGGGCCCGCCGAGCAGCTTCAGCACCTGATTGGCCGCGGCATTGTCGCTGGCTTCGATGGCGGCCGCGCACAATTCGCTCACCGTCATGCCGGAGGCGACGTGGTCCTTGGAGACCGGAGCGCCCACCGCCAGATCGGCCTCCGTGAAATGAATGACCTGATCGAAGTAGCCGCTGCTGAGCGGATGCGCCTTCAACAGCGCCGCACAGGCCAGGCCCTTGAAGGTCGAGTCCATGGCGAACCGCTCGTCCTGCCGGTAGCCGATGGTCTTGCCGGTTCCGGTGTCGACGGCGTACAAGCCGACGCGGGCGTTGTGGTCCTGTTCGAGGGTGCGCAGCGCGGCATCGTCGGTGACGGCTGTCGTCGTGGTAGTCGACTGTGCCGCTTCGCTTTTCGAGGTGGAGTCGCAACCGGCGAGCACCGGGGCGAGAACCAGCAGCGACGCCAGCGCGCCGTATTTCAGGGTCGACAAAATAAGCCCTTCCATCAATCTCGGGAAATGCGGGAAATGCGGTCAGCGAGGGGCGCGCAGCATGCGACCCGCGGCCTGCACGGCCGGTTCGGAACTGCCCGCGTCGCTGATGAACACGGCGAACGCGAGATCGCCGTCGATGCCGACGAACCAGCCGTGGGCGTGCTTGTCGTCGATGTATTCGGCGGTGCCGGTCTTGCCGAGCAGGCCGGGGATATCCTGGAGGGCCGTCGCGGTGCCACCCGTAACCGTCTCGCGCATCATGGATTTCACCTGATCCGCGATCCCGGCCGGGAGCGCCGGGGGCTGCTTGTCGGGCTTGCCGGGCTGACCCTGCACCAGGGTCGGCGGCTGCACCGAACCGTGTGCCAGGGCGGCGGCCAGCAGGGCCATCCCGAACGGCGAGGCCGTCACCTTGCCCTGGCCGATGCCCTCCTCCACCCGCAGCGCGGGCGTGTCGGCGGTCGGCACCTTGCCGGTCACGGTGGTCAGACCCGGTGTCACATAGTCGATTCCGAGTCCCAGCTGGGCCGCCGCGTTGGTCAGCCCGTCCGGCGCGAGCTGCACCGCCAGCCGCCCCATGGTGGTGTTGCAGGACTTGGCGAAGGCGGTGTGCAGCGGCACCGTGCCGAGGTCGAAGTTGTTGTCGTTGGGGATCTCCCGGCCCTCGATGTTCTCCTTGCCGGGGCAGGCGACCATCGCGTCCGGGGTCACCTGACCGGCCTGCAACGCCGCCGACACGGTGACCGTCTTGAAGGTCGAACCGGGCGGATACAGCCCGGTCAGCCCGATCGGGCCCTGCGCGTCCGCGGCCGCGTTCTGGCCCATGGCCAGCACGTTCCCGGTCGAAGGCTGAATGGCCACGATGGCGGCGGGCGTGGTGATCGGGGTCAGCGCGGCCTCGGCCGCCCGCTGCAAGCCGATATCGAGGGTGGTGCGAATGTCGGTGACCGGCTTGGGATCCGGGCCGCCGACCCGCTGCGTGCCGTCGGTGCCCTGGGCGCGGACCGCCCAGCCCGCGGCCGCGTCGGCCTGCTGCTGCCACAGGTCCGACAGGCCCGAGAAGGTCGGCGACGACAGCGCCTTGTCGACGGTCAGCAGCCGGGTCTGCTGGGCGGTGGTGACATTTGCCAGATTGGTGAGCGCGGACCCTACGACGGCGTAGTCGGTGTCGCGCAGGGTGACGGCGGTGATCGGCTTGCCCTGCGCGGCGGCCAGATCCGATCGCAGGCTCGCGGCGGTGACGTCCGGCGCGACGGGCGCCAAGGCGGCGGCCACGGCGGCGGTGTCCGCGCCCGGCGCGACATTCACCAGCGTCACGACCTGCTGGGTGAGCAGCGGGCCGCCGGCACCGTCGAGCACCTTGGCCGGGTCGGGATAGGCGATCGAGTAGGACAGCGGGCCGATGTTGAGGCCGGGCGCGACGGTGGCCGGATCCCACTGGATTTTCCAGTCGCCGCCGGAGCGGTCGGCACGGCCGGTGGTGGTGTAGGTCCACTCGTTCTTGCCGTCGGCGCCGAGCTTCCAGGTGGCGTCGAGGGTGAACGTGCCGCCGTTGTCCTTGGCCTCGACCTTGCTCGCGGTGAATTTCACCTGCTTGCCGAGGTTGTCGAACAGCGGGCTCAGCGCGGTCGAGGCGGCCCCCGGATCGCTGGTCGCCGCGGCGGCGGCCGACAGATCCTCACGGGTCAGCGCGTCGGCGAAACCGTCGACCGTCTTCGACAGCCCGGAGGTGGAATTCGACGTGCATGCCGTCGCGGTCACCAGCATCACCGCCGCGCAGACACCGGTGAGCGCCCGCCTGCTGAACTCTGCCATGCCTGCCACCCCAACACGGATGACCGGTGGCTGTCCAAGACCAACACGGTCGGAAACCGATATACCGATCGATATCGTCGCAGCGTGCGAGGGCTCACGGCGGGTGGTCGAACGTCCGATTCGTCGAGCGGGGATGCTGGAGGGGTGGACGAGATCTTCCGGACGGCCGGTGTCGCGGGCCGGGTGCATGCCCGCTGTTTCGACTGCGACGGCGAATTCGGCTGGCACGCGGACGAACCGGTGGTGCTGTCCTCGGTGGTGAAGGTGCCGCTGGTGCTGGAGTTCGCACGGCAGGTGGCGGCCGGCCAGCTCGACGCCACCGACCGGGTGCGGGCGACCGCCGCCGACCGGCTGGGCGGGGTGGCCACGGCGGGCTGCCTCGACGACGTCGAATACAGCCTCCGCGATGCCGCCTACTTCGCGCTCACCGTCAGCGACAACACCGCGGCGGATCTGCTCTTCGCCCGGGTGGGTGTGGAGAACGTGCGCTCGCTGGTGCGGGAATTGGGGCTGGACCGGACCCGGATCGTCGGATCGCTGCGCGACATCCTCTACAGCATGGCCGAGGATATCGGGGCGCGTGACCTGCACGAATTCGCCCGGCGCTACCCGGAATCGAGTGCCGCCGACGTGTTCGGCTCGCGCGCGGTGGACCCGCTGCGCACCACCGCGAGCACCGCGCGGGAGATGACGCGGCTGCTGTGGCTGATCGGCGAGGACCGGGCCGCCGGACCGGAGGCCTGCGGGTGGGTGCGGGATCTCATGCGGCGGCAGGTGTTCGGCAATCGGCTGCCCTCGGGTTTCCCGCCCGGCACCGACATCTGGTCCAAGACCGGGACCATGCCCGGCATCCGCAATGAGATCGGGGTGGTGGGCTACCCGGACGGAAGCCGTTACGCCGTCGCGGTTTTCACCGTCTCCCACAGCCTCGACGGGCGGCAGCCCGCGGTGGACCGGGCCATCGGGGAAGCCGGGCGGCAGGCGGTCGAGCGCGTCATCCACGACTGCCGGAGCGAATCGCGCACGGCTGGTTGACGATCGATCACCCGCCGCCGGCTCGCCCGGCTCGGGGCGTTCAATGTCGGCCCGCCACCACGTCCCACGGGCGGCGTCGCGGGGCCTGGGCATCCTGCATCGGCGCGGGGCGGGAGGCTCCGTCGCCCTGCACCACGGTCACGATGAGGTCGGCCAGCTCCCGAACCAGGGGGTGCGGCGCGGCGGCAGGCCAGGTCAACGCCAGCCGCCAGCTCAAGGTGCCTTCGGGCAGCGGCCGCCACACCACGCGCGGCTCCTTCTGCGCCACCAGCCCCTGGTCGAAGGCGACGCCGCGACCGGAAAGCACCATGCCGAGCACGAATTCGGGATTGCGGGCATGCTGCACCGAGGTAGGACGGAAACCGTGCTCCCAGCAGGTGCGGAGGGTGGCGTCGTAGAGGCCCGGCGCGGCGGCGCGCGGGAAGATGACCAGACCGTGCCCGGCCAGGTCCGCCAAGGTGAGCGTCGCGCGGGCGGCGAGCGGAGAATCGCGGGGCAGCACCACGCCCAGCGGCGTCTCCACCGCCGGTCCGGATTCCAGGCCGACCGCGTCCACCGGGTATTGCAGCAGGCCCGCGTCGAGTTGCCGATCCGCCAGCAGCCGAACCTGTTCCGCCGTGGTCAGCTCCTGCAGATCCACCCGGACCTCACGGGATTCGAACGCGGTGAGAATGGCCGCCAGCACCCGCCCCGCCAGCTCCGGCGGCACCCCCACCCGCAGCGCGTCGATCTCGCCGCGATGCGCCTTGCCCACCAGCGAGGTGGCCCGCTCCCATCGCGCGATCAGATCCCGCGCCTCCACCAGCAGGATCTGCCCCGCCTCGGTGAGTTCGACCCGGCGGCTGTCGCGATCGAGCAGCCGCGCCCCGAGATCGCTCTCCAGCTTGCGAATCCGCTGACTCAGCGCCGGCTGCGCGATCCGCAGCCGCTCCGCCGCCCGGCCGAAATGCAGCTCCTCGGCCACGGCGATGAAGTAGCGCAACTGACGCAGCGGATCCATCCCGCCGACGATATCGGTTTCCTTATCGCCGGGGATATCAGCTTGCTTGTCGCCGGGCTCAGTCCCGGGCTCGGACCTCGAGGATCTGCAGGCAGCGGCCGATCGGGCCGTGCTCGTCGTGCAGGACGGTCGAGCACATGCCGACGCCGTCGGGGCCGATGGAGGTCTGCACCTCGAGACCGATCCACTCGCTCTCCGGCAGCCGGAACAGGTCGATCGTCAGATCGGTGTTCATGAAGGTCCACTGGCGCGGATCCAGCCGCGCACCGATCCCATTGGCCACATCGGCGACCGAGAACACCCGCACCAGCGGCGAGATCTCCTCGCCCCGCACTACTTCGACGCGCGGACGCACCCACACCCGCCGCGTGGTCGCGTCACCGTCGAGCACGCGAATCTCCACCGACTTCACATAGCCGACGTCCCAGCCCGGCGGCACACCCCAGTCGGCCTCACCGCTCTCCGGCACCGGCGGCAGCGCGGGATCGGCCGCATGCACCACAGCCGAACTGTCGGAGGTGGCGATGCGCCACGCCCTGGCCGTGGCCACCGCGCGGCGGCTGCCGTCCGGCTGCACGGCCACGAGTTCCGCCGCGACCAACTCCACCCGCTTGCCCGGCCGCTCGATCCACGCCCGCACCTCGATCTCGTCGACCGGCACCGGCCCGAGGATCTCCATCGTCAACCGCACCACCCGAGCGCCCGCGCGCGTCGCACACTGCTCCACGGCCCGCGCCAACAATGCCGACGGCGGCGCACCATGCTGCATCGACGCCGCCCACACGCTCACCGTCGAGGCCGTCGACAGATACCGCTCGAACCCGTCGGCCCCCGCTCCCCGCGCGATGTAATAGGCCACGCTCCCGGCCTCATCCACCGGATCCACCTGATCCATCGCTGTCACGTCATGCATTCGGGTCACCGACCCAACGTATCAGCCCACGTCCGACCCACTAGACGGCGTACGACCGACGCTCATGATGTCCCGATGAATCCGCTCGGCGACCGCCTCCGCGCGCCAACTCGCGTCGATCCGGGTTTCGTCGACGAACGGCAGTGCCTGCCAGCCGTGATACCACCCGGCCATCTGCTCCACGGTGAACTCGCCCGCCCGGGCGCCACTGCGATGCCGTGCGCAGGTCTCCTCGAAGGTGAGGTCGAAGCTGTAGTGCAGGGCGTGGTCGGCGGCCGCGGTCAGGCGCTCGAGCGCACCGCCGTAGCGGTCGACGTCGAGGATGCCCTCCACGATCACCACCAGATCGCGTGCCAGCCCGAAATGCGCGATCTGTTCCAGCAGTTCGATATTGGCCATCCCGGCGATGTCCGGTTCGCGAAGTAGCTGCCGCCGCACCACATCCTGGGGGACGAGCAGGCAGGCGCCGCGCGCGAAGCGCTGCTGTACCGCGAGGGCGGTCGTCGATTTTCCCGAGCTCGAGTTGCCGCGAATCACGACCAGCACGCTCATGTGCGCCCAGGGTACGCGCGCACGAAGACGGTGGTCACCTGGATTTCCGGGTGGACAGGGCCTCGGCGAGTTTGGCGGTGAAGCGGGGGAGATGGGGGTCGGACGGGGGTGGGCTGTCGGCGGCCAGGGGCCACCACGCACCGTTGTCGAATTCGCCGGGATCGAGATCGTAGGGCCGGGTGTGGCTGCCGCGGATCACGTACCAGAGTGAAACATCCACGTGGCGTTCGGGTTTGGTGACGGTCGTGATGGTCAGGAACAGCGGTGTCTCGCCGGTGACGTCGAAGGCCGGGGTGATGCCGATTTCCTCGCGGGCTTCGCGACCGGCGGCGTTGAGCGGGTGTTCGCCGGGTTCGACGTGGCCGCCCATGGGGAGATGCAGGCCTGATTTGCGGTGCAGGCCAAGGTAGATCGCGGGATTGTCCGGGTCGGTGAGGACGGTGTAGGTCACCAGGTGGGGTGACGGTGTGGAGGGGGTGTCGCGGCGGCAGATGTCGTCGGTGGCGGACAGCCAGGCCAGTGTGCGGGTGCGGTGCAGGTCTTCGAGGTCGTCCCACGGGTCGATGGCGGCGACGAGGTCGGCTACGACAGCGGTGGCGGGCTGCATGTCGTCGCAGCCTACGCGGGGGGTGTGACAGGTGGATCGGCGTCGTCGCCCAGCAGCAGGATGGACGCCAGGATGCGGCGTTTGCGGCGCGCGCTCGGTCCGTTGGCGGCGCGCGGGGCGAGGACCCGGGTCAATTCGCCCAGTAGTTCCCGTAATTCGTCGTCGTCGAGCCACAGGCCGCTGAGCTGGTAGGTGACCTGGTCGCGTTGCAGGTCCATATCGGCGCGGTCGAAATACCGGTCGGCGTCGGCCATCAGACCGGCCACGAAGGCCGTGAACGCCTGCCGATGCTCGTCGGCGCTCATCGACGCGGCCTCCTCGGGGCCGATCGACGCGGCGGCGACCCGCAGCACGTAGGTGCGTTCGGTGGTCCCGCGGACCTTCCGCTCGGCGACCACGCTGAGCACCTGCGCCTGCGCCAGGCGAGCGATGTGCCGGTACAGGCTGGCCGGGGGGACGTCGGAAAGTTCTTCTCGCAGTTGGGATGTGGTCAAGGCGCGGTCGCCGAGGAACGCCTGCACGATGCGCAGGCGAACGGGGTGCAGCAGCAGATCCGCGGAACCGGTCACGGTCGGACCCTACCGCGATTGATATCAGTTGTGATAAAAGTATTGATATCAATAGTGATAACGATGAAGGTTCGGAGCGTGGGGAATGTCCGAGTTGAATCAGTCGGCCGCCGGGGAAGCGCTGGAATGGTTGGTGGGTGCGTCTACCCGGGCGCCGTTGGCGGACAGCGAGATCGGCGGCCGGGTGGCGACGGTCCTGGTCGACGCCGTCGGCGGGGTGGAAGGTTTCAATGCCGTGCTCACCAGTCTCGGGCGGGTGGCGGTCGGCGAGATACGCAAGTCGCAGCCGGACGCGATCTCGGCCACGCTGACGGGTGACGCGGCGGGCCTGCTGGTCATGCACCTGGATGCCGACGGGCTGATCGACGGGGCACGGCTGATTCCTGAGGCGGCGAATATCCCGGTGCCGCGCTCCTGGTCCGAAATCGATACGCGCCTGGCCGAATTGGACGGCCGGGTCGCGTTCGTCACGGCGGAGATCGACGAGGCCGGACAGCCGTCCCTGATCCACGGTCTGGACGCCGACGCCGTCCACCCGATCGGCTCGGGATTCAAGCTGTACGTGCTGGCGGCCCTAGCCGACGCCGTCGCCGCGGGCACGGCCGACTGGCAGGAGACGCTGGCGATCCGGGAGGAGTGGAAAAGCTTCCCCTCGGGCACGTTGCAGCACCGCCCGAACGGCGAAAAGCTCACGCTCGCAACCTATGCCGAGTACATGATGTCGATCAGCGACAACACCGCCACCGATCATCTGATCCACCATCTGGGCCGCGACGCCGTGTATCGGCAGCTGGCCGCGCTCGGCCATCACGACCCGACCTTGATTGCCCCGTTCCTGACGACCAAGGCGATGTTCCAGTGCAAGGTCCCTGATGACGGTGTGTACGCACAGCGGTATCTCGCGGCCACGCCGGACGAAAGGCTCTGTCTGATCGAGGAATTGGAGAATCTCCCGCTGCCCGATCCGAAGGCATCGGACTGGACCAAGAAGCCCCACCCCCGCTATATCGACGAGCTCGAATGGTTCGCGACGCCGATGGACATCTGCCGCGCCTACGCCGTGCTCGCGCGTTCCGGGCAACCGGAAGTCGATCACATCCTGACCCGTGACGACCACGGGCTGGGTCTAAACGGTGTGCAGTTCCCGACCGTCTGGTCCAAACCCGGCAGTGAACCCGGCGTACTTTCCCTGAACTACCTGGCCCGCACCGCTTCCGGCCGCACCCTGGTGACCAGCCTGATGGTGTCCGACCCCGACACCGCGTTCGACGAGGCCGTCACGGCCGTCAAGAGTCTGCGGATCGTGCAGGGCGCGTTCGAACTGCTCGCCGACGTTGGGTTGTGAGCGGCGAGCGCCGGAGGTGTACCAGTAGACCGCGCCGACCAGTAGACCGCCGCCGACGATATTGCCGGGAACCGTGTACATCAGATTGCGCAGCAGTTCGACGAAAGTGGCTTGGCCCTCGAACATTCCGATGGTGTACAGCGACATATTGGCTACGCAGTGCTCGAAGCCGACGGCCACGAACACCAGCACCGGCATCCACAGCAGCGCGATCTTCGCGCCGGACCCGCGCACCCGGGAGAACATCCACACCGCGAGGCAGACCAGCATGTTGCACAGCACCGCACGCCAGAACAGCTGTCCGCCCGCGAGTGAGTTCTTGGCCGAAAGCAGCTCGGCGAGCATGGATTTCGCGGTGGTGGAGGAGGTGACGCCGGAGGCGTGCACCATCGCGGCGAAGGCGACGGTGCCGAGGAAGTTTCCGATAAGCGTTGCGGCCCAGGCGATGAGCATGTCCTTGACACCGGTGCGCCCGGCCAGCGCACCGACCAGCATGACCATCACCGTCGAGGTGAACAGCTGCGCTCCGGCGAACATGACCAGGGTCAGCGCGATGGGGAACACCGCCCCCTCGAGCAGTTTCACCCCCGCCGAATGCTGGGCCACGAACGGCGACACCGCGACGAGCAGGAGCACCTCGCCCACCGCGATGAACGCCCCCGCCAGCATGGCCGACACCAGGAACCGCCCGGGACTGCGCAGCTCGTCGGCCTTGTGAACCGCCTGGTCGACGGTGCTCGCGACATTCTCGGAAACGGTATTCACCCCATCGACGGTAGAACTCGCGATCGCGCGGCAACACTGACCAATGTCCCGACTTCGCGACCCGGTGAGGCGGCGCAACCCCCGCAAAATGCGGCCTCGACGTGGCGTCCACCGGAAGCGTTAGCTGTCAGCCATGTTCATTCTCGATCTGCACTATCACGACGGTGTCCTCGACCAGCTCGACACCCTCATTCCCGAGCACTACGCCTATCTCGACCGGCATTTGGCGGACGGCACGTTCCTGCTCGCGGGGCGGAAGAACCCGCGTACCGGAGGGTTCATTCTGGCGCAGGGCGATGATCGCGCCACCATCGACGCGATCATCACCGAGGATCCCTTCCACCGGGAGGGGCTGGCCGTCTACACGGTCACGAAATTTCAGCCGACCCGTTCGGTGATCTCCGAAGTCACCGTCTGAGGCTCCGTGGTCGGCTGCTTGCCCAGCACCGAGTGGCGGCGGCTGTAGGCGAAGTAGATGACGATGCCCAGGGCCATCCAGATGACGAAGCGCAGCCACGTCTCGATGGACAGGTTGAGCATCAGCCACAGGCAGGCCAGGGCGGCCAGGATCGGAATCAGGGGCACAAGGGGGACGCGGAAGCCGCGCTTCAGGTCGGGGCGGGTGCGGCGCAGGATCGGAACGCCCAGGGAGACCAGGACGAACGCCACCAGGGTGCCGATATTCACCATCTCCTCGAGCGTGCCGAAGTCCACGAATCCGGCGAGCAGGGCGCAGACGACGCCGACGATGACGGTCAGGCGGACCGGGGTGCCGTGCTTGCCGGTGTGGGCGAGGCCGCGCGGCAGCAGGCCGTCACGGGCCATGGCGAAGAGCACCCGGGTCTGGCCCAGGAACATGACCATGACGACCGTGGACAGGCCCGCCAGCGCGCCGATGGAGATGATGTTCTTCACCCACATGTCACCGTGAATGGCGAAAGCCGTTGCCAGGGTGGCGTTCCCGCTCGACAGCTCGGTGTAGGGCACCATGCCGGTGAGCACCAGCGACACCGCGATGTACAGCACGGTGACGATGGCCAGCGCGCCGAAGATGCCGCGCGGGACGTCACGCTGCGGATTGCGGGTCTCCTCGGCGGTGGTGGCGACCACATCGAAACCGACGAACGCGAAGAACACCAGCGAGGCCGCGGCCAGCAGCCCGTACCAGCCGAAACTCGTTCCGCCCGAACCGGTCAGGAAGGAGAACAGCGACTGGTGCACCCCGCCCGCCTGCGTGGAGGGCTGCGATGGCGGAATGTAGGGGCTGAGGTTGGACGCCTTGAAGTAGGTCGCGCCGACCACCAGCACCAGCGCGATCACGGCCAGCTTGATGGCGACCGCGACGGCCGAGACCCGCGACGACAGCTTGGTGCCGGTCGCCAGCAGCACGCCGACGATGGCGATGATGAGCACCGCGCCCCAGTCGAACGAGACGGATCCGACGTGCGCGACGGGGCTCACTACCCCGTGCAGCACCTCGCCGAGATACTGCGACCACCCCTTGGCCACCACCGAAACGGCAAGGGCGAACTCGAGAATGAGATCCCACCCGATGATCCAGGCGATGACCTCGCCGAAAGTGGCGTACGCGAACGTGTACGCACTGCCCGCCACCGGCACCGTCGACGCGAACTCGGCGTAGCACAATGCCGTCAATCCGCAGGCGATGGCCGCGAACACGAAGGCCAGCGAGACCGAGGGTCCCGCGACCGTGCCTGCGGTGCGGGCGGTGAGCGTGAAGATGCCCGCCCCATTGCGACCGGACCGGCGGGCGGACTCGTGGTGGGGTTCGACCTGGATATGACGCTGATCGATTCGCGGCCGGGGATCGCGGCC
>NZ_JBSGBY010000171.1:0-13887 GCF_053601505.1 Nocardia sp. NPDC004722 | reverse complement strand
ATCGTCCGGGCCCACTGTGGAGGCGGCCTTGACTTCAATGCCAACTACTTCGCCGGTGTCGTATCCGGCATCGGCGACCAGCAGGTGGCCGGTGGGCTTCTGCCAGCCCTTGACGTCGTGTTCCCAGCGGTAGGGCTCATTGGACACGTACGCCTGCTGCATGACCCGGCCGTGCTCGGCCACGAAGCGGCTGGGCGTGCCGTCGTAGGAGGCGTCGGCCTGTTCCTTCTTCACGTACCCGTTGGCGATCAGGTAGTCCATGTAGATCTTGCCCTCGGAGTACAGGATCGGGGCATTCGTGGCGGGAATGTCCTTCCACGAGTTGACCGTGTACGTGGCGGGGTCCCACATCACGATCTGCGGGTTCTTGTTCAGTGAGGCGAACACGCCGGTGAGCGGGAACTTGGCCTTGGCGCGGACCTGCTCGTCGGTGGGCACCAGGCCCAGGGTGATCGAGTTGTCCTGGTACATCTGGGCGGGCACGGGCTGGCCGCCGAGGAACGGACCGCCCAGGCGCACTTCCACATTCACGCCGGTGTCGCCGAGCGGCCCGGAGTACGCGCCCTTCTTGGCGTCGACGGTGCCGTTGGGGCCGACCAGCTGGTAGGCGGCGGCCCGCTCGGGCGTGGCGTACCAGTCCGTCTGGATGACAATGGTGGCCGGGCAGATACCGGCGAGCGCACCTTGGCCGGTGGGCTTGGGCGTGGTGGCGCCGCCACCGCAGGCGGCGGTGAGCAGGACACTGCCGACGAGGGCGGCAGTGGCGAGGACACGTTTCTTCACGAGCATTCCTAGGGGGTCGAAACAGGGTGTAACAGTGGGGGTTCGGCTATTTGGTGGCGCGCTTGCCGTGCGCGCGGTCCACACGGCCGGCCAGGAAGTCGAAGATCCAGAACAGGATCAGCCCGACCAGGGAGGACAGCAGCAGCGCGGTGAGCAGTTCCTCGGTGGCCAGGCGCTGCCGGTAGACGTCGATCATGCGGCCGATGCCGGGATCGCCCTGGCGGAAGAAGAAGTCGGCGACGATGGAGCCGATGACGGCCATTCCGGCCGAGATCTTGAAGCCGGAGATCATCGCCGGAAGCGCCGCGGGGAGTTGCAGTTTCAGCAGTCGTTGCCACCGGGTCGCGCCGTGCAGGGTGAACAGGTCGTGCTCGGCGGGCTGCACGGACTTCAGGCCGAACAGCGTGTTGGTGATGACCGGGAACAGCGACACCATGACGCACACGATCACCCGGCTGCCGAACTCGTAGCCGAACCAGAAGCCGAACAGCGGCACGACCGCCAGCACCGGAATCGTCTGCAGGATCACCGCATACGGGTACAGCGAATACTCCGCCCACTTCGCCTGGCTCATGAGGACCGCGAAGCCGACACCCACCACCATCGCGATGACGAGGCCGACCAGGGCGATCTGCACGGTGGAGCCGAGCGCCGAGAGGATCTCGGTGCGGGTGGCGGTGTCCAGCAGACCCTTGGAGATCACCGATTCCGGTGGGGGCAGCAGGAACCGGGATTCGGCGGGGATCAGGACATGGCTGGCCAGACTCCAGGCGGCCATCACGAACGCGAACACCAAGGCGGGCGCGATGATCCGGATCGGGGCGGTGGCGAAGGGCCAGCGCAGTTTTCGCGGGGCGCGGGCGGACGCGGTGGTCGCCTCGGAGGTGACGAGAGCGTTGGGAGCGACGGCGGTCATGCGGCTCGCCCCCGGACCGCGGGCAGGCCGCGTTCGGCGTCGTGCAGGGCGGCGGAGACCTCCGCGGCGACCGCGCCGAACTCGGGGGTGTAGCGCGATTCCGGTGTGCGCGGAAACTCCAGGGGCACAGCGATATCGGCGGCCACCCGGCCGGGGCGGCCGGTCAAGACGACGACCCGGGTGGACATGAAGACCGCCTCGGCCACCGAATGCGTGACGAAGACGCCGGTGAATCCGGTCCGCCGGTACAGATCACCG
This sequence comes from Nocardia sp. NPDC004722, assembly GCF_053601505.1. Lineage (NCBI taxonomy): Bacteria > Bacillati > Actinomycetota > Actinomycetes > Mycobacteriales > Nocardiaceae > Nocardia > Nocardia sp. NPDC004722. Next base: position 11,930 of record NZ_JBSGBY010000171.1, on the reverse strand, counting down.
ACCTCCTCGTTGAGGCGCTGGCGGGTGATCTCGTCGAGCGCCCCGAACGGCTCGTCGAACAGGAACAGCTCCGGCGCGCCGGTCAGGGCCCGGGCGATGGAGGTGCGCATGCGCATGCCGCCGGAAAGCTGTGCGGGCTTGTGGTTCTCGAACCCGGTCAGGCCCACCAGGCCGAGCGCCTCGCGGGCGGCCGCCCGGCGGGCCCGCTTGTCCGCGCCCGCGAGTTCGGCGGGCAGTTCGACATTGCGCAGCACCGACCGCCACGGCAGCAGGGTCGCCTCCTGGAACACGTAGCCGACCTTGGTGGTCGCGACGGAAACCGTTCCGCTGCTGGGCTTCTCGAATCCGGCGGCCAGGCGCAGCAGGGTGGACTTGCCGCAGCCCGACGGTCCGACCAGGGAGACGAATTCGCCGGGGCGGATGGCGATGTCGATGCCGTCGAGAGCGTGGGTGCCGTTCTCGAAGGTCAGACCGACCTGGTGAAAGTCCAGGGCCGGGCCGGTGTATACGTTGCCGCCCGCGGCGGGCTCCGTATTCCCGTCCGGGCCTTGGCCTTTGCTGGGTGTCGATGGGGTGGTGCGCATGTCACAGTTGTATCGGCGGCTCATTGCCGGATGCGGTCCATGCGATTACGCCCTTGTTTCGTATACGATCATTCGGCCAGGAGGCCCGCCACCACGCGGCCGCGCTTGACCACGAGGGCGCGCGGCGGCACCGAAACGACGGCGGCAGCGGGCGTTTCGGCCGACACGGCGAACAGGTCGGCGACGCGACCGGGAGCGAGTCCGTAGTCCTCGACGCCGAGCACCGCCGCGCCGCCGTAGGTTGCGGCGTACAGGGCCAGCTCGATCTCCGGATCCGCGACCAGGCGATCACGGAAGGCGACCTGCATGACGCGGCGCAGCATGTCGCCGTCGCCGTAGGGGGTCCACAGGTCGCGGATGCCGTCGTTGCCGAGGGCGAGGCGGGCTCCGGCCGCGTCCATCGTGCGGACGGGGACCACGGGCGCGTCGCCGACGGCGCAGGTGATCAGGGAAACGCCTGCCTCGGCAAGGTTTTCGGCGATGCGGCGTTGCTCGTCGGCGGGCAGCTCGCCCATGGCGTAGGCGTGGCTGATCGTGACGCGGCCGGACAGGCCCGTCGAGCGGGTGCGCGCGGCGATCAGGTCGAACTGCCAGGCCCCGAGCGCGCCGCGGTCGTGCAGGTGGATGTCGATGTGGGTGCCGTATTTCTCGGCGAGGGTGAACAGCAGGTCGAGCTGACCGGTGGGGTCGCCGTCGACGCCCGCCGGATCGAGGCCACCGATCGCCTCGACGCCCTCGGCGAGTGCGGCTTCCAGAAGTTCGGCGGTCCCGGGCCTGCTCAGCAGGCCGCCCTGCGGGAAGGCGACCAGTTGGACATCGACGCGGCCCGCGTGCCGGGCGGCGGCCGCGCGGACGGCGTCGACGCCGCGCAACCCCACCTCCGGGTCGATGTCGACGTGGCTGCGGACGTGCGCGGTGCCGCCGGACACCATGGCCGCCAGCAGGTTCGCGGCGTAGTCGGCGCTGGGCAGACCGAGTTCGTCGCGGCGGCCCTCACCGTTGGCGATGCGACCGGCCAGGGTGCGGCCGCCGGTATTGGGGACCCACGGGCCGCCGTACATCGTCTTGTCGAGATGGCAGTGGGCGTCGACGAGGCCCGGGAACACCAGGGCCCCGGCCAGATCCACCGCGTCGACGCCGTCGGCGCTCAGCGCGGGACCGATAGCGGCGATGCGGCCATCGCGAATCAGGATGTCGGCGGGGACAACCGGGGCGCCGGGGGTCCAGGGGCGGCCGCCGGTCAGCAAGAGATCGTTCATGGGAGATACCACCGTGGTCGAAGGGGTGAGCGGGTCAGGACAGCAGCATGGCGGTTCCGGCGCCGAGGCCGAAGACGATGACGACGGCGCGGAAGACGCCGGGCCGCAGGCGGTCCGCGATGCGCGCACCGGCGACGCCGCCGAGCAGGCAGGCGGGTGCGAGGACGGCGACCGCCTGCCATTGCACGGGGCCGAAAAGGGCGACGGCGAGCATGGCGGTGGTCGAGACCGTCAGGGTCAGCAGGCTTTTCAGCCCGTTGAGGCCGGTGATCGAGGCGTCGATGCCCAGCGCGAGGGCGGTCAGCAGCACGATGCCCATGCCGCCGTTGAAGTACGCGCCGTACGCCGCGCCGAGGAAGACTCCGGCGAACAGCCGGGCTCGCGAAGCGCCGCCGCGGGCGGACAGTGCGCGGGACACGGCGGGCTGGGCCGCGAACAGCAGGGTGGCGGCGAGGATCAGATAGGGCACGATCGCCGCGAAGACCTTGGGCGGCGCGGCCAGCAGCGCCACCACGCCGCCCGCGGCACCGGCCACACCGGTCAGGATCAGCCCCGGGACCAGAGTTCGATGCTCGTCCAAGCGTTTTCGCAACGCGGCGGCCCCGCCGAGGTAGCCCGGCCAGACCGAGACCGAGTTGGTGACCGTCGCCGTGACCGGAGGCAGGCCGGTGGCCAGCAGGGCGGGAAACGACAGCAGGCTGCCGCCGCCGGCGATGGCATTGCAGACGCCCGCGCCGAAACCGGCGGCGGACAGCAGCACGAGGTGCGCGAGATCCATGGAATCCTTCCGAGCGGAATGCGCGCATCGTATACAACCTGACGCAGGTCAGCGAGCCGAAACCGGGGTGAGACAAGCCAACCCGCCGGTGCGCTGCTGGTGCAGTAGATTTGCGGGAGGCCGTCGGCGGGGGTGACGATGGATCGTATGCAAATCTCTGTTCTGCCGATCACCGGATGATGAGGACGTTGTGACCAGCACCGCCGGGCGCTTGACACCGCAGCAGCTGTGCCGCGCCGTTCGTGACGACATCATCGGTGGCATCTACAGCCCGGGGCAGCGGTTGACCGAGGAGGCGATCGCGGAGCGCTACGGCGTCTCGCGGGTGCCGGTCCGGGAGGCGTTGCGTACCCTCGAGGCCGAGGGTTTCGCCTCGTCACGGCCCTACGCCGGGGTTTTCGTGGCCGCGCTCACCGAGGAGGAGGCGGCCGATCTGCTCGAGATCCGGGCGCGGCTGGAACCGTTGTGCGCGTCGCGGGCGGCGCTGCGGCGCACGCCTGAACAGCTCGGGCGGCTCAAGGAGCTCACCGCGCTCGGGCAGGAGGCCGTGCGCGCGGGACGGCTGGAGGAGCTGGCGCGGCTCAACAGCCGCTTTCACGAGGTGCTCGCCGAGGCGTCGGGCAGTACCCTGCTCGCGCAACTGATCACGCAGCTGAGCTGGAAGATCGCCTGGGTGTACGCGGTGGAGCTGCCCCGGCGGGCGGGCGATTCGTGGCGCGAGCACGAGGAGATCTGCGCGGCGCTGCAGGCGGGCGATCCGGAGCGGGCGGCGGCGGTGGTCGCCACCCACATCGCGCACGCCGCGTCGGCCTACCGGTTCCGGCAGCGCGCCGAAGACGGTGCGCGACAGCCCGGTTCGTAACATCGGCGCAGCAATTCTCGTGCCGGAACGAAACACGGCTCTCGTATACAAACGGGATCAGTGCGTTGCGGGAGGTTGTCATGACGGTGGATCTGGTGCTGCGGGCCGCGCGCATCGCCGATGATGCGGAGCTGGTGGATATCGCGGTCGCCGACGGTGTCATCACCGCCATCGCGCCCGCGCTCCCCGATCGGGGGACGCGCGAGATCGATTGCGCGGGACGGGTGGTCATTCCCGGCCTGATCGAATCCCATGTGCACCTGGACAAGGCGCTGCTGGACTCGGAGAAGGCCAATCCCGACGGCACCCTTGCCGGGGCCATCAGCGTGACCGCCGAGCTCAAACGCGGGTTCACCGTCGCCGCCATCCGCGACCGCGCGCGCCGCGTGCTCGACATGGCGATCGCCAACGGCACCACCGCGATTCGCGCGCATCCGGATGTCGATCCGATCGTGGGACTGCGGGGCGTGACCGCGCTGCTGGACCTGCAAGCCGAGTACCGCGACCGGCTCGACCTGCAGATCGTCGCGTTTCCGCAGGAGGGCATCCTGCGCGCGCCCGGCACCCTGGAGCTGCTGCGGGAGAGCCTGCACGCGGGCGCGGACGTGCTGGGCGGCTGCTCGTACAACGAGGAGACCGTGCGGGATTGCCGCCGCCACATCGATCTCCTCTTCGAGCTGGCCGTCGAATTCGACGTGCCGCTCGATATCCACGCCGACTTCGCCGATGACGGCAGCGACCCGCGCTACACGATGGCGGACTACATCGCCGAGGTCACCGAGCGCACGGGTCGGTGCGGGCGAGTGACGCTGGGGCACATGACCTCGCTGGCCGGGCGCAGCCCCGCCGAACGCGGGCGGACCATCGAGCGGCTGGCGGCGGCGGGGATCTCGGTGGTGCCGTTGCCCGCCACCGATATGCACCTGGGCGGGCGCGGCGACACCACGAATGTGCGGCGCGGGATCGCGCCGATCCGGGAGCTGTGGGAGGCGGGTGTGACCACCGCGTATTCCTCCAACAACATTCGAAACGCGTTCACGCCCTATGGGAATGCCGATCTGCTGGATATCGGCCTGTTCCTGGCGCAGACCTCGCACCTGTCGGGTCCGGAGGATCTCGGCCGGGTGCTGGGCATGGCCACCACCGAAGCGGCACGCAACATCGGGATCGCCGACCGGTACGGGATCCGGGTGGGCGCGATGGCGGATCTGGTGGTGCTGTCGACCGAACGGGTCGCGGACGCGCTGATCGACCGGCCCGAACGCAACTACGTGTTCAAGGCCGGACGGATCACCGCGCGCACCAGTCGAACCCAGGAACTGGTCAGGTAGCCGCGCCGAGCGCGATCGCCGCCTCGATGAGCGCGTGATCGGTGCCGGGCGCGCCGATCACGCAGAGGCCGTGCGGCAGACCGTGCATCGGTGGCCGCGGCATGCTGATCGCGGGCGCACCGGCGATGGCCGCCAGGCACGTCAGGTGCAGGGTTCGGGTGCGACCGGATTCGAGTGTTCCCAGCAGCGCGGTGCGGGGCGGTGGCGGGGTGGCCGTGCTCGGCAGGACCAGGATGCGTCCGGCCAGGACCGTCCGCAGCGCGGTGGCGGCCTGTGCGAGTACGCCGCGGGATTCCTCCGCGTGGTCGCGCGTGACGGTCGAGGCGAACAGGAGCCGCTGTGCCACTTCGGGTTCCAGTGCACCGGGGTGTGCGGTGATCCAGTCGCCGTGGTTGCTCCAGGCTTCGAAAGCCTGCACGGTGCGAAACGCGGTGAAGCAGGCGTCGAGATCGAGGGATAGATCCGCCTGCTCGGCACCCCAGCGCCCTGCGGTGGCGCGGGTCGCGGCCGCCAGCTCGTCGTCGGCGACCGCGCAGAGGTTCGGGTCGACGATCAGCTCGGCGGCGGCCGATCCGGTTGCGGGGAGCAGGCATTCGGCCACCCGCCGCAGTGTCGCCGGGTCGCGGGTCAGCCAGCCGACGGTGTCGAATGAGGGAGCCAGCGGCACGACGCCCGTCGTGGGGAGACAGCCGTGCGTGGTCCGGATTCCCCACAGCCCTTGGTAGGCGGCCGGTACTCGAATCGATCCCGCCGTGTCCGTGCCCAATCCGATCGTGACCGCGCCGCTGGCCACCGCGACCGCCGATCCGCTCGACGACCCGCCCGGAATCCGCTGCGGCGCAGCCGGATTCACCGGCATGCCGTAGCGGCCGTTGCCTCCGGTGATGCTGTAGGCGAATTCGTCGGTGTGCGCGATGCCGGTGATCTCGGCCCCCGCCGCCAGCAATCGCGCCACTACGTCCGCGTGCGCGGGCCGTGGTGGCCCGAGATAGTCGGGAACCCCTGCGCCGAGCGGGAATCCGGCCACGCTGTAGAGGTCCTTCACCGCGACGGTCTCACCGTCGAGCGCCCCCTCCCCCGTGGCGGGCACCAGCGGCGTGCCCCACTCCCGCCACACTCGCTCGTCGAACGGCACCGTCTCGCTGTGATTGTCGTGCGCCGCCGTCATCAGGCACGCTCGAGCACACGTTTGGCCAGCTCGGTCCCGGCGTGGTGGGCGAAGTCGGCGATCCGCACCTCGCCGTGCACCCCACGGACCTGATCCACCGCCTGGGAGATGTTGAAATCGGCTGCGGCGCTGAGGTACAGGTACGCCTGCTGCGGATCGGCGTCGAACAACGAGACCACCAGTTCGATGGCGTTGCGGACACACACCTCCAGCGCCCGGTTCAGATTCTCGTCCAGCCCGGTAGGGATGAGCAGCCCGTGCGCGGCCGCGAACGGCCCGACGGTCCGGCCCAATCCGGCGCTGACCTCCGCGGCCGGGATCACGTCGACGGTCAGGCGCGCCCGCAGCGGCGCTTCCAGGGCGGTCAGCGCCACCTCGCCGTTGCCCTGCGCGAAATGCGGATCGCCGATGTAGAGCAGGGCGTCGGGGACCTGCACCGGCAGGAACAGGGTCGCGCCCGCCGTGAGACGACGAATGTCGATATTGCCGCCGTGCAGACCGGGCGGGACCGAGTTCAGGCGGGTGTCGGTATCGGTGGCGACGCCGATGATGCCGAGGAACGGGTGCAGCGGAAAACTGGCCTGCCGCAGGGCGTCCGGGTGCAGCGGCATGGTGCCGAACCAGGCGCCGTCGCGCGATTCCACGGCGCAGAACTGCCCGTAGTTGCCGTCGAAGCCGAGCCGATGCGCCAGTACGCCGCGCGCGTGCCGGGTGGAGACCACCCCGTAAGGGGCGCGCATGGTCAGCTCGTCGATGCGGACGGCCAGCAGATCGCCCGGTCGCGCGCCCGGCACCGCGATCGGCCCGGTGACGATGTGCGGTCCGGCCAGGGAATCGCGGCGGCGGGTGCCCGCCACCTCGATCGCGTCGGCCAGCACCTGATCGCCGTCCACGCCGAAACGGCCGAAGTAGGCGCGTGGATCCGAACCTTGGTCGTCGAGAATCCCTTCGTGACTGACGGTGTCGACCACGATGCTGCCGCCCGATTCGACGGTGGCCACCGGCCGGTCGCCGATGCGCGGCAGCCTGCCCCACAGCACCGCCGCCGGGTCCGCCGGGAGGTAGGCGTCGCCGCCGATCCCCTCGTTCGGTTGCAGCACCGCAAACGCGGGGGCGAATTCCCGCACGATCGACGTCACGATCTCTCACTCTCCTACCCCGACCGCAATTGGTCGGACCATCCGATGTGAGGACCATAAGTCAGGCGAACGGTCGGTGGCAGCGTCGGAAACCGAACGTAACTGGCGCTTTACCTGCGCGAAATAGCCTGCATACGAACGGATTTAAGGTGAGGCGATGACCGCCTCGATTCCGCCGCTGCGCCGGCGGGTACGCAGCGTCAGCGCGGAGGTCGCGGCGCATCTGGAGGGACTGATCACCCGCGGGGAGCTGCGGGCCGGGGATCGGCTGCCGCCCGAACGGGAACTGGCCGCGTCGATGAACGTGTCGCGATCCTCGTTGCGGCAGGCCATGTTCGAGCTGGAATCCAAGCAGCTCATCGAACGGCGGCAGGGCCGCGGCAGCACCGTGACCGACACCGCCCGGCACGCGGGTCATCTGACCGACGGGCTGGGTGCACTGGACATCGAACTCGGCCATGCCGTCGAATTGCGGGATCTCGTCGAGCCGCGGATCGCCCACCTGGCGGCGGTGCGCGCGGTGGACTCCAATCTGCTGTCGCTGGACCGGGTGCTGAGCCGCTCCAGCGAAACCCTCACCCCCGCCGCCTCACTGCGCCTCGACATCGAATTCCACACCCTGCTCGCGCACGCCGCCCAGAACCCGCTGCTGGTGACGCTGTGCGCGATGACCACCGAGTGGACCCGCAACACCCGGACACTGTCGCATCGCACCCGCCCCGCGCGCAGGCTCTCCCTCGAGGGCCATCAGCGGATCTTCGCGGCCGTGGCCCGACATGACGGGCCCGCCGCGGCGGCCGCGATGCAACAGCATCTGCGGGAGGTCCGCGAGGTCAGTGCGCGCTGAGGGCCGCGCCGGTGCGGAAGGTGCGCCGGTAGACCAGCGGCGACACCCCGATGGCCTCGTGCAGATGCTGACGCAGCGAAGCGCCGGTGGCGAATCCGACCTCCCCGGCGATCCGGTCCACGGAAAGCTCGGTGGATTCCAGTAATTCGCGGGCGCGGAAGACACGCTGCTGAATCAGCCAGCGCCCCGGGCTCATTCCCACTTCGTCGCGGAAGCGGCGGGCGAAGGTGCGGCCGCTCATGCGGGCCTGTTCGGCCAGGTCGGACATGGTCAGGGGTTGATGCAGGTTTTCGAGGGCCCACTGGCGGGCGTCGGCGGTGCCCGCGGCGGGCGGGGGCGGCACCGGCTGCTCGATGAACTGCGCCTGACCGCCTTCCCGCCAGGGCGGGACGACGCAGCGGCGGGCGACCATATTGGCGACCTCGCTGCCGTGATCGTTGCGAATCAGGTGCAGGCACAGGTCGACTCCGGCGGTGGCCCCCGCGGAGGTGAGGATGTCGCCGTCGTCGACGTAGAGGACGTTCGGATCGACCTGGATCTTCGGGAAACGCCGCCGGAACTGGTCGGAGAAGTTCCAGTGGGTGGTGGCGCGCCGATCGTCGAGCAGCCCCGCGGCGGCGACCACGATCGCGCCGGTGCAGATGGACACCAGCCGGGTGCCGGGGCGCAGCGACGTCACCACGTCCGATACTTCTTGTGGGAGGCCGTTTTCCAGGATCGGCAGCACGTCGCACGGTGGAATCACCACGGTGTCGGCGGTTTTCAGGATGCTCGCGTCGTGGGCGACGGCGATGTCGAAGTCGGAGCTGCTGCGGACCGGACGGCCGTCGAGCGAGCAGGTGCGGACCTCGTAGCGGCCGTCGGCGGTGCCGAACACGCGGTTGGGGATGCCGAGCTCGAAGGGATAGACGCCGTCGAGGGCCAGCACCACGACGCGGTGCGGCGGGGGCGCGTTCTCGGGGATGGCCTCACACTGCATGGCACGATCCTATCGAATAATGGCGATCTTGCCATTTTCCGGGGGTCGCGGCGACGGCAGGCTGGAGGGCATGAGCGACAAGGACATCGTCATCCCCACCACCATGAAGGCCATCCGTCAAGAAGTCCTCGGCGGCCCCGAGGTACTGCACGAGGTGGAACTGCCGGTGCCGCAACCGGGTCCGAGCGAGATCCTGGTGCGCGTGCGCGCGACGGCGCTCAACCCCACCGACTGGAAGCATCGCGCGTTGAAGGGCCTGTTCCTGCCGGACCCGCCCTACGTGCTCGGCTGGGATGTCTCCGGCGAGGTGGTCGCCACCGGCGTCGGCGTCACCCTGTTCCAGCCCGGCGACGAGGTCTTCGGCATGCTGCCCTATCCGCACGGGCACGGCGCGGCCGCTGAGTACGTCACGGTCACCGCCCGCGCCTTCGCCCGCAAGCCCGCCAACCTCGACCACACCCAGGCCGCCGCCATCCCGCTGGCCGCGCTGACCGCCTACCAGGCGATCGTGGACACCGCGAATGTGCAAGCCGGACAGCGGGTTCTGATCCATGCCGCGGCGGGCGGGGTCGGGCACTTCGCGGTCCAGATCGCCAAATCCCTGGGCGCGTACGTCATCGGCACGTCCAGCGCGGCCAATCACGAGTTCCTGCGCTCGATCGGCGTCGACGAGGTCATCGACTACCACGCGGTGGACGTCACCGGGACAGTGCGTGACATCGACATGGCGCTCGACCCGATCGACGAGGCGCACGCCATCCGCTCGCTGGACACGCTTCGCCCGGGCGGCATCGTGGTCGCGATCCGCGGCGGCGTCGGCGGCGAATTGCGGGACGCGGCAGCGCGACTCGGTGTTCGCGGCGTCTCGCTGCTGGTCGAGGCCGACCACGCGGGCATGAACGCGCTGCGCGCGCTGGCGGAATCCGGTGCGCTGCGCCCGACCATCGCGGGCACGTTCCCGTTGTCCGATGCCGCCAAGGCGCACGCCCTGGGCGACACCGGCCGCACGGTCGGCAAGCTCGTGCTCACGGTCGACTGATTCCTCGAGCGACCGAATCGTCTACCGCTCGAACAGATCCAGGTCCAGTTGCGGTTCGCGGGGCCGCACCTCGATGGATCCGAAGACCAGGTCCGGGGGCGGGACCAGGCCCAGATGCTCCCAGGCGGCCGCGGTGGCGACGCGGCCGCGCGGGGTGCGGGCCACCAGACCGGCACGCACGAGGAAGGGTTCGCACACTTCCTCCACCGTGGCGGCCTCCTCACCCACCGCGACCGCGAGGGTCGAAACACCCACGGGGCCACCGTTGAAGCTGCGGATCAGCGCGCCGAGCACGGCCCGGTCGAGCCGGTCGAGGCCGAGCACGTCCACGTCGTACACCGCCAGCGCCGCATGCGCGATATCGGTGGTGACCAGGCCGTCGGCCTTGACCTCCGCGTAGTCGCGGACGCGGCGCAGCAGGCGGTTGGCGATGCGGGGCGTGCCCCGGGAGCGGCCCGCGATCTCGGCGGCGGCATCGGATTCCAGCCGGACGCCGAGGATCCGGGCCGAACGCTCCAGGATCAGTTTCAGTTCGCCCGGCTCGTAGAAGTCCATGTGGCCGGTGAAACCGAAGCGGTCACGCAGCGGGCCGGTGAGCGCACCGGACCGAGTTGTCGCGCCCACCAGCGTGAACGGGGCGATGTCGAGGGGAATCGAGGTCGCCCCCGGCCCTTTGCCGACGACCACGTCGACGCGGAAGTCCTCCATGGCCAGGTACAGCATTTCCTCGGCGGGCCGGGCCATGCGGTGGATCTCGTCGATGAACAGCACATCGCCCTCGACCAGATTGCTGAGCATGGCGGCCAGATCACCGGCGCGCTCCAGCGCGGGGCCGGAGGTCAGTCGCAGCGCGGTCCCCAGTTCCCCGGCGATGATCATCGCCATACTCGTCTTGCCCAGACCCGGTGGGCCCGAGAGCAAGACGTGGTCGGGGGTGCCGCCGCGCAGTTTCGCGCCGCGCAGCACCAGGGCCAGCTGTTCGCGCACGCGCGGCTGGCCGATGAAGTCGTCGAGGGACTTCGGGCGCAGGCTGGCCTCGATCTCGCCGTCGGACTGCAGATAGCTTGCGGTGACGGCGGATTCGTCGTCGTAGTCCTCGGCCGGGAAGTCGTCGAAATCGTCGCTCATGGCGGTCTACCGGTTCTTGCCCAGCAGCCCGAGCGCGGTGCGCAGCGCCTGCGAGGTGCCCAGTCCGGGATCGTCGACCAGCACGGCGTCGACCGCGCCCTCGGCCTGGCGGGCCGGGAAGCCGAGCCCGATGAGCGCGTCCACCACCTGATCGCGCACGGGGGTGACGGCGGGGGCCGCGCCGGATCCCGGCGGACCCGATTGCACCGGAACCAGATTCACCTTGTCGCGCAGTTCCACGACCATGCGTTCCGCGCCGCGCTTGCCGACACCGGGCACCCGGGTGAGGGCGGCCACGTTCGATTCGGCCAGCGCCTTGCGCAGCGCTTCGGGTTCCAGGACGGCGAGCACGGCCATGGCCAGCTTCGGTCCGACCCCGGACACGGTCTGCAACAGCACGAACAGTTCGCGGGCCTCGGTGTCGCCGAAACCGAAGAGCGTCATCGAGTCTTCGCGCACGATCATGGTCGTGTAGAGCCGGGCGTCCTCGCCGCGGGTCAACCCCGATAGCGTGGCGGGAGTGGCGTTGAGCCGGTAGCCGACTCCGGCGGCCTCGATGACCACATGGTCGAGCCCGATCTCGAGAACCTCGCCGCGTACCGACGCGATCACCGCGTTACCGCCTTCCGTCCTTGTGCACCACGCTGCTGGGCCAGTCGTTCCTCGTACAGTTTTCGCTGCCGTTCGGCCAACGCCTCCGCCTTGGCCATGCGTTCCAGCATGGGCGCGCGCCAGCAATGGCAGATGGCCAACGCTGACCCGCCAGCGCGGCGGCCAGGGTCCGGGTGAAGCGGTCCGGGTCGGCGTCGGCGCGCA
>NZ_JBSGBY010000170.1:0-13892 GCF_053601505.1 Nocardia sp. NPDC004722 | reverse complement strand
GCCGAACTCTCCGGAGGCAACCAGCAGAAGGTGGTATTCGCCCGCGCCCTGGCCACCGGCCCGTCCGTCCTGATCCTCATCACCCCGACCGCCGGTGTGGACGTCCGCTCCAAGGAAACGCTGCGCGCCGTGGTGCGCGGTGCCGCCGATCGCGGCACGGCGGTGCTGGTGGTCTCCGACGAACTCGACGACCTGCGCGACTGTGACCGCGTCCTGGTCATGGTCCAGGGCGCGCTGACCGGCGAATTCGGAAAGGGCTGGGACGACCGCGAACTCGTCGCCGCCATGGAAGGAATGACATGAGCACGACCGGAACCGAACCGGTGACCGCCGCGATCGACCCGGCGACTCCCGCGGGCGTGGCGTCGCGGCGAACGCGAATGCCGGTGCGCTGGAGCTCGTTACGAGACTTCCTGCTGGTGCCGCCGATCTTGCTGGTGTTGCTGGTCGGGTACTTCATCAATGCCAGCTTCGTCTCGCCGGCCAACCTGGTGAACGTGTTGACCACCATGAGCGGGATCTCGCTGTTGGTGTTGGCGGAGGTGCTGGTGTTGGTGGTGGGGCGGATGGATCTGTCGTTGGAGTCGACCTTCGGGCTCGCGCCGGGGGTGGCCATCTGGGTGACCATGGGTACGGCCAAGGTCGGCGCGTTCACGTGGGCTTCGCCGTGGATGACCATTCCGATCGCGCTGCTCACGGGACTGGTGGTGGGGCTGGTCAACGGGCTGCTCATCGTGCGGTTCGGGCTCAACGGGTTCATCGTGACGCTGGCCATGCTGATCGCGCTGCGGGGGCTGCTGACCTTCCTCACCGGCGGGTACACGCTGACTCGGATTCCGGACTCGGTGGAGTGGCTGGGTAATGCGCGGGTGCTGAACGTGCCGGTGAATATCGTTGTGTGCCTGCTGCTTTTCGCGCTCGGCTATCTGGTGCTGAACTACACGACGGCCGGTCGGGCGCTGTACGCGGTGGGCGGCAACGAGGCCGCCGCGCGGGCCGCGGGCATTCGCACCGATCGCGTGGTCATCGCGGTGCTGGTGACGGCGGGCGGACTGGCGGCCATCGGCGGGCTGATCTACACCGGGCAGTTCGCCAGCGTCCAGGTGAGCCAGGGCGACGGGATGATCTTCAATGTCTTCGCCGCCTGCGTGATCGGCGGGGTATCGCTCAACGGCGGGCGCGGATCGGTGCTGGGCGCGTTCTTCGGCATCGCCATTCTCACCTTCATCCAGAAGCTGCTGTCCTACGGCGGGGTCAGCGCCGACTCACTGAAATTCATCAATGGCGCACTCATCCTGGTGGCGCTCGTCATCACCCGGATCGCCGGTGGCCGCCGACAGGAGTGAGATGCGAATCGCCTTGCACACCAGGCTGAAACCCGGCAGCGAAGCCGACTACGAGGCCGCTCACCGGCAGGTGCCCGCGGAACTGGTCGCCGCCATTCGCGCGGCCGGGGCCACCGAGTGGACGATCTGGCGCAGCGGGCTGGACCTGTTCCACGTCCTCGACTGCGAGAGCTACGACAAGCTGCTCGGCGAACTCGCCGGACTGCCGGTCAACATCGAATGGCAGCGGTACATGGGGACGTTTCTGGCCGTGCCGCACGACTATTCGGACGGCGACGCCGAACTTCCGGTGGTGTGGGATCTCGCGCGGGAGCCCGGCGATGCGTAGCCGATCGACGGCGCGGGCCGGGGCGCTCATGATTCCCGGTCTGCCCGGCGTCGTCCTCGGCGGAGCCGGATACGCGGGGCTGTTCCATCCGGTGAGCACCGCCGCCGCCCGCGAGGCGCTGAACAATGCCTGGCAGACGGGAATTAGAGCCTTCGACACCGCGCCGCACTACGGCGCGGGACTGGGGGAGGAGCGTTTGCGGCCGTTCCTGCGGGGACGTGAGCGCACCGACTATTGGGTGTGCACCAAGGTCGGCAGGCTGCTGCACGACGATCCGCTCGCCGTCGACGGCACCGACGGGTTCTACGGAACACCGAAACGGTCACGGCGCCGGGACTATTCGGCGCTGGGCGTGCGGCGGTCGCTCACGGATTCGCTGGCGCGCCTCGGCGTCGAGCACGTGGACATGCTGCTCGTGCACGATCCGGAGGACCACCTCGAGCAGGCGCTGCGATCGGCCGTGCCGGAAATGGTCCGCATGCGCGAGCAGGGACTGACCGCAGGAATCGGCGTGGGCGTCAACACGGTCGAGACCGCCCTGCGTTTCGCGCGCGAGGCCCCGATCGACTGCGTGCTGATCGCCGGGCGCTACACCCTGTTGGACCGTCGCGCCGAGGCCGAACTGCTCCCCGAATGCGCGCGCCGGGGCATCGCCGTCCTGGTCGGCGGCGTGCTCAACAGCGGCATCCTCGCGGATCCGCTGTCCCGCACCACCTTCGACTACCAGACCGCCGACCTCCAGGTGCTCGCCCGCGCCCGGAACATGGCCCGGGTCTGCGGCGAGTACGGTGTCCCGCTGCGCGCCGCCGCCCTGCAATTCCCCCGGCGTCACCCCGCCGTCACCGCCACCGTGCTCGGCGCCGGCACCGCCGCCGAGATCGCCGACAGCCTCGAGATGCTGAATACGCCCGTGCCCGAGCAACTCTGGCACGACCTCGGATGCGCATGAGCAGCCGCACGGCCGCGACCGACAATGCCGCCTCAACCGGCCGCGCGGGCCAGCCATTCCATGACGCCCGCGACGTGGGCGAGCGCGCGGGCGTGCGCCAGCTCCGGATCGTGGGCGGCGATGGCGTCGCAGATGGCGCGGTGCTCGGCGACGGTGCGCTCGAACGCGCCCTCCTCGGTGACCCCGCGCCAGATGCGGGCGCGCGTGGTGGGCATGGACAGCGAATCCAGCAGGGACGCAAGCACCTTGTTGCCCGACGCGGTGGCGATGGCCGCGTGGAAGCTCAGGTCCAGGGCCAGCAGGTCGGTGACCGAGGAACTGGCCGGGGGCTCGGCCAGCGTGCGCAGGTGCTCGATCTCCGCGTCGGACATGCGCTGGGCGGCCAGGGCGGTCGCGGCGGGTTCCAGGATCCGGCGCACCCCGAGGATGTCGAGCACCGAATCGTCCTGATGGAATTCGAGCAGGAAACTCATGGCGTCCAGCAGCGAATTCGGTTCCAGGCTGGACACATACGTGCCGTCGCCCTGACGCACGTCCAGGATGCGCACCAGCGACAGCGCCCGCACCGCCTCCCGCAGCGAATTGCGCGAGACCCCCAGTTCGGCGGCGAGATCCGCCTCGCGGGGCAGACGCGAACCCGGGCGCAGATCGCCGGAGACGATCTTGGCCTTGATGCGCGCGATCGCATCGTCGGTGACCGACAAAACCGCTTCCCCGCTTTCCAGGATGGGACTGCATGCCTCCGATGACTGTAGACGCTCACGTACATGTCTGGGACATCACCGGTGGAAAGTTCGACGTCGAGTACGACTGGCTCACAAATACATCGGATGTCTTGTGGCGGACCTACACCCTCGACGACCTCCGGCCACAGCTGCCCGAATTCGAGGTCGGCGCGCTCGTGCTGGTGCAGGCCGCCGACTCGCTCGCCGAGACCCGCGCCCTGCTCGACGCCGCCGAGCGCGCGCCGCTGCCGACCGCCGTCGTCGGCTGGCTGCCCCTGCACGACCCCGCCCGCACCGCCGCGGAACTGGACACACCGCATCCCGCGTTGGTTGGCGTCCGGCACATGATCCACCGCGACCCCGACCCGGTATGGCTGCTGCGGCACGAGGTTTCGCAGAGCCTGGCGCTGCTCGCGGAGGCCGGGCTGGTCTTCGACGCGGTCGCCGAACGTCCCGACCTGGTGGCGCAGGTCCCGGTGATCGCGGCAGCGCACCCCACGCTCACCGTCGTCCTCGACCATCTGGGCAAACCGCCGATCGCCGAACGCGGCTGGCAGCCGTGGGCCGATCGGCTGGCGGAGGCGGCGGGGTGTGCGAATGTGGTGGCCAAACTCTCCGGCCTGGCCACCGCCTCCGCGCCGGGGTTCACCGCCGCGGACTGGCAGCCGTACGTCGATCACGCGCTGTCGGTGTTCGGGCCGGATCGGATTCTCGCAGGCGGTGATTGGCCGTTCACGCTCACCGCCGCGTCGTATCGCACGGTATGGCGGACCACGCTCGACACCCTGATCGCCCTGTCGCCCGCCGACCGCGCCGCGGTGCTGTCGGAGAACGCCCGCCGGATCTACCGGCTGCCCTGATCGACCTTGTCAGAACCCGGAGGACACCAATGAAACTGCAGCGTGTGGGAGAGCCCGGCCGGGAACGGCCGATTCTGCTCGACGCGGACGGACAGGCGTACGATCTGACGCCCCTGACCCCCGACATCGACGGGACCTTCCTGGCGGGCGGCGGAATCGACACCGCCGCAACCGCGCTCGCCGCCGGCCGGCTGCCGCGCATCGATGTCACCGGGCGCCGCGTCGGCGCACCGGTGGCACGCCCGGGTGCGGTGTGGTGCATCGGCATGAACTACGCCGCGCACGCCGCCGAATCCGGTTCCCTGCCGCCCGAGACGCCCGTCGTCTTCTTCAAGACTCCCAATACCGTGGTGGGCCCGTACGACGATGTCGTCATTCCGCGCGGTTCGGACCGCACCGACTGGGAGGTGGAGCTCGCGGTGGTGATCGGTTCCCGCGCCCGCTACCTGGACTCGCCCGACGAGGCGTGGCGATGCATCGCGGGCTACACCATCTCCAACGATGTCTCCGAGCGCCGCTTCCAGCTCGAGGAGTCCGGCGGTCAATGGTCCAAGGGCAAGTGCTGCGAGACCTTCAACCCGCTGGGCCCGGCCCTGGTCCCCGCCGCCGAGCTGGATCCCAAGGATCTGCGATTGCGCTCCTTCGTCAACGGCGAGCCGCGTCAGGACTCCAGCACCGCCGACCTGATCTTCGACGTCGCGTATCTGGTCTGGCACCTGTCCCAGTTCGCGGTCCTCGAACCCGGTGACATCCTCAATACCGGCACGCCCGAGGGGGTCGCGCTGTCCGGGCGTTTCCCCTATCTGCGCCCCGGCGATGTCGTCGAGCTCGAGATCGAGGGCATCGGCCGCATGTGTCAGGGAATCCGGGCCGTGAACCTGCCGTAGCGAAGCGGAGGCAGATTGGACACAGTGTCTGGTTTGAGAGGGATGGGCGGCACGTCCGATCAACCCGACCTGTAATTTGAAGGAATGGTTCGGCCACCGACGTCTCGTTCCGCTGTTCCCGGTGTCGGACGGCTCGGTTTGCTCGAGCCGTCGGCTGCCGACTCTCTGCGAGAGTTGGCCTGGGACAACGTCGACAGTGTTCCCCTGCTGTGGGCGCTGTCGCGTAGCCCCGACGCCGATCTCGCGCTGCTGACCCTGATCCGGCTGCGTGAACAGCTCGGGAGCGACTGGGCCGCACTGGATTACGAACTGCGCCGCAATACCGCGCTGCGCGGGCGGCTGCTCGCCCTGATCGGCTCCTCGAGCGCGTTCGCCGATCACCTGGTCGCCGACCCGCCCGCCTGGCAGCTGCTCAAGCGGCCGAAACTGCCGCCGCGCGAGGAACTGCTCGCCGATCTGCTCGAGGCGGTCAAGGCCGAGGCCGAGGTCGGAGCGCACGCCGGGCCCATGCTGTACCGGGCCCAGGTGTCCGGGCCCGAGGCGATCGCCCTGCTGCGCAAGCGGTATCGCGATCAGCTCATGCTGCTGGCCGCCATCGACCTGGCCGCCACCGTCGAGAACGAGCCCGTGCTGCCGTATCAGCAGGTGGGGCAGCACCTCACCGATCTCGCCGACGTGGCGTTGACCGCGGCGCTGTCGGTGGCCGTGGCCCGGGTCTGCGTGGACCGGGAGGTGCCCGCGCGGCTGGCCGTCATCGCCATGGGCAAATGCGGTGCGCGGGAACTCAATTACGTCTCCGACGTGGATGTCATCTTCGTCGCCGAACCCGCCGACACCACCGCCACCCGGCTGGCCGCGGAGATGATGAGCGTCGGCAGCGCCGCCTTCTTCGAGATCGACGCGGCGCTGCGGCCGGAGGGCAAGGCGGGCGCGCTGGTGCGCACCCTGGACTCGCACATCGCCTACTACAAGCGCTGGGCGCGGACCTGGGAGTTCCAGGCGCTGCTCAAGATGCGGCCCGCCACCGGCGATCTGGAGCTGGGCGCGCAGTACCGCGAGGCGCTGATGCCGATGGTGTGGGCGGCCTCCGAACGGCCCGACTTCGTGGCCGACGTGCAGGCCATGCGGCGGCGCGTCGAGGACCTGGTGCCCGCCGAGATGCGCGAACGCGAACTCAAACTCGGGCACGGCAGCCTGCGCGATGTCGAATTCGCCGTGCAGCTGCTGCAATTGGTGCACGGCAAGGCCGACGAATCACTGCATGTGCAGGGCACCGTCGAAGCGCTCACCGCGCTCGCCGACGGCGGCTACGTGGGCCGCGACGACGCCGCCAACCTCACTGCCTCCTACGAATTCCTGCGACTGCTCGAGCATCGCCTGCAATTGCAGCGGCTCAAGCGCACCCACACGCTGCCCGCCCCCGAGGACGAGGAGGGCATGCGCTGGCTGGCGCGGGCCGCGCACATGCGGCCCGACGGTCGGCAGGACGCGGTCGGCGTGCTCACCAGCGAGATCAAACGCAATGCGGTGCGGGTGCGGCGATTGCACGCCAAGCTCTTCTACCGGCCGCTGCTGGAATCGGTGGCGCGCCTCGACGCTGACAACCTGCGCCTGAGCCCCGAAGCCGCGGTGCGGCAGCTGGCGGCGCTCGGCTACGTGGCCCCGGAGAACGCGCTCGGGCACCTGAAGGCGCTGACCGGAGAGGTGGGCCGCAAGGGCCGGATTCAGGCGCTGCTGCTGCCCACCCTGCTCGAATGGCTCGGCGAGACACCGAATCCCGACGCGGGCCTGCTCGCCTACCGGCGGGTGTCGGAAGGGCTCGACAACGAGATCTGGTTCCTGCGCGAACTGCGCGACGAAGGGGCCATCGCACAGCGGCTGATGATCGTGCTCGGGTCCTCGGCCTACCTGCCGGACCTGCTGATCAACGCGCCCGAAACCATTCGCATGTACGCCGACGGACCGGACGGGCCGCTGCTGCTGGCCACCCAGCCCTCGGACGTGCAACGCGGAATCCTCTCCGGCGCAGGACGATACGACGATCCCAAACGCGCGGTGGCGACGGCGCGCTCGCTGCGCCGCCACGAACTCGCGCGGGTGGCCTCCGCCGATGTGCTCGGCATGCTCGATGTGCCGCAGGTATGCGAGGCGCTGTCCTCGGTGTGGATCGCGACCCTGGAAGCGTCGCTGCAGGCCGTGATTCGCGCCAGCGAGGCCGAACTCGGCAGGCCCGCGCCCGCCGACTTCGCCGTCATCGGCATGGGACGGCTCGGCGGCATGGAACTCGGCTACGGGTCCGACGCGGATGTGCTGTTCGTCTGCGATCCGCGTCCCGGCGAGGACGAGACCGTCGCCGTGAAATGGGCCATCGGCGTGGCCGAACAGGTCCAGCGCCTGCTGGGCGCGCCGAGCACCGACCCGCCGTTGCAGGTCGACGCCGGTCTGCGGCCCGAGGGCCGCAACGGCGCGCTCGTGCGCACCCTCGCCGCCTACGCCTCCTACTACGAGCACTGGGCGCAGTCCTGGGAAGTGCAGGCCCTGCTGCGCGCCCACCAGGTCGCCGGTGACCGCGAACTCGGAATCCGCTTCCTGCGCACCGTGGATCCCATCCGCTATCCGGAGGGCGGCATGTCCCCCGAGGGCGTCCGCGAGATCCGCCGCATCAAGGCCCGGGTCGACTCCGAACGCCTCCCGCGCGGCGCGAATCCCGCCACCCACACCAAACTCGGCCGCGGCGGCCTCGCCGACATCGAATGGACCGTGCAGCTCCTGCAACTCCAGCACGCCCACGAGGTCCCCGAACTCCACAACACCTCCACCCTTGAATCCCTCGACGCCATCGAACGCGCCGAACTCATCGACACCGCCGACGCGGAACTCCTGCGCGACGCGTGGATCACCGCCACCCGCGCCCGCAACGCCCTCGTCCTGGTCCGCGGCAAACCCGCCGACCAGCTCCCCGGCCCCGGCACCCTCCTCTCGGCCATCGCCCGGGTGGCGGGCTGGCCCACCGATGACGGCAGCGAATTCCTCGACCACTACATGCGCGTGACCCGTCGCGCGAAAACGGTGGTGGAGCGAGTCTTCGGCGGCGAATGACCAACCGGTAACCGAACAGCTCGTTGCCCGCGAGTCGACTCGGAAGCGACGAGCGCGGCGGTCTCCGGCCGCCGGTGTTAGCTTCGTGGTTGTGAGCCTGGAGTCGGTCGGTGGTGTCGAGCAGCGCCTGTCCGATTCGCCGTACGTCGAGCGGGTGTATCGGGCGGGGTCGGTCGCCGGGATGGCGGCGACGCGGATGCGGTCGGTGGCGAATTCGAACTGGGAGCTGGTCGTCTGGCGTGACGGTGCGGCGACGCACGTCGCGGTGCGCGGTCCGGAGACCGGTCCGACGGTGGTGGAACTCGGGTCAGGGGCGGGCGAAACGCTCGGGATCGTCTTCCGGCATGGTTCGTTCCTCGCGCCGATGCCGGTACCGGCGCTGGTCGACACGGCGGTGTCGAGTCCGCACACCACGGCGCGCTCGTTCGTGCTGCAGGGCGAGGAGTGGGAAATCCCGGCCTACGACAACGCCGACGTCTTCGTGGACCGCCTGGTACGCGCCGGGTTGTTGATGCGTGATCCGCTGGTCACCGATGTGCTTCGCGGTGACACGACAACTCTGGTCACGCCGCGGTCGGTGCAGCGGCGAGTGGCCGCGGCGACCGGGCTGACGCAGGGCGCGATCCGGCAGATCGAGCGGGCGCGGCAGGCCGTCCTGCTGCTGCAGCAGGGGATTCCGGCGATCGAGGTGGCGCAGCGGACCGGATACCACGACCAGCCGCACCTCGCGCGTTCGATGACCCGGTTCATCGGGCGCACGGCGTCCCAGCTGCAGCACCCCGACGGCGAAGAGATGCTGTCGCTTCTGTACAAGACCGAAGTCGAGGTGCGCCCCTAGGTTTGTGGTGTCGCCGGGAACCCGGCACATCGAACATCCTCGGAGAGGTACGTCATGGCATTCACGCAGATCTACGTCAACCTGCCGGTCGCCGACTTGGAAGCGAGCAAGAAGGTGTACACGGCGATGGGGGGCACCATCAATCCGGACTTCACCGGGGATACCTCCGCGCAGGTGGTCTTCGCCGACGCCGTTGTGGTGCAGCTGATGACGCGTGAGACCTTCGCGACCTTCACCAAGCGGGACATTGCGGATGGTCCGATCGAGGTGATCAACGCGCTGGCTGTCGGATCGCGTGAGGAAGTGGACCGCGTCGCCGACGCGGCGCTTGCCGCGGGCGGCACCGAACCGCGGGAAGCGCAGGACATGGGCTGGCTGTACAACCGGGCGATCGACGACCCGGACGGCCACAGCTGGGAGCTGCTGGCCTACGACGCGAGCGCCATGGGCGACGAGACCGCGGCCGGGTAACTCCGCCGGTCAGCTTCCGGGGTCGAACCATCGTGGAATCACTTCCTGCACAAAGGAACTGATGCACTCGATGGTCGGCCCGGACATAATCTCCCCGGCGAAGTAGATGCCGTCGCGGCCTTGGACGGCCTCCACCCGGTCGAGCCAGCCCTTGCGCATCGCCGCGGCGCTCGGGTACGCGGGCCATTCGGCGATGGTCTGCGTGATCAGCTCCGGGTCCTCGAACAGGAAGAGGCTCTCCTTCGCCAGCTCCCAGGCGCGCTGGTCGGACACCGATCTGTCCGAATTGCTGAAACACACCCAGTACGGACCCGGGTGCTGCTTGTTGGCCGCGGTGATCCGATGCAGGGCCTGCTCCGGATCGGTGTCGGTGTAGCTCCCGTAGGGGTCGATCACCCAGAACCCCAGCGGTTCGGGGTCATCTACTCCACGAGGGAACGAGAGGAGTTCGTCGCGAACCCGGATGAGGTAACTGCGTGTCCAGGTGCGCGGGCAGTTCCGCTCGTCGAAAAGCTCCCGTATCTCCCCGTCCGGGAACATCTCCCGAATCTGCGTGGGCCGCGTCGTGACCACCACTTGCGAATACAGTGCGGTGCGCGCCACTCCGCCGTGTCGATAATCGACGCGAACACCGTCCGCGCCGAGTGACTCGATCCGCGTCACCGGAGCGTCGACCATCACCTCGATTCGATTGTCCGCGACGATGCGCCGGAGGAAATCGATGAAACCCCGCCGGAAGCTGACAGTGACGGGCAGGGGCGAATTCATCTGTGCGACAAGTGATTCGGGGAGGCGTTCCAGCAGGGCCTCCCGCTGCTCCGGATAGGCCGACAGCATCATTTTCGCCAGCTGCGAGACATGCCCCGAGATGTGCGCATTGATATTGATGACGGTCTCGGCCGGTTGCCGCGGCCGCCGCATGTTCGCGTACAGGGTCAGCCCCTGCAGCACTTCCCCCACCAGCGGCGCGTGCCGAGCCCGATACGTCTCCCACGTCTCACCGGCCCGCCGATCGAACGCCAGCCCGTTCATTCCCGGCCCCCGCCGATTCCGCGCCGCCCCTTCGATGATCGACCACGCCTCGGCGATCTGATCGGCCACCTGTTGCGGCGTCGAGGACGTGAACAGCGGCACGAAATGCGGCGGCACCCCGATCCGGGGCTTCCCCGACCGCGATCGCCCGACGAAATACAAAGCCTCGGTCTGCATCTCCACCGGATGTTGCTCCAGCAATCCGTGAATGGCAGTCCCCGCGAACCCCTCCCCGAAGTCCTGCTGAATCACCAGGTGCGCCTGAAAGTCGTACACCTCACCCGCCACCGTCGCCGTCTCGCAATACCCCCCGATCCCCAGCCGCGCCTCGAACACATCCACCCGCTCGAACCCCAACTCCCGCAGCTTCACCGCCGCAAGAATCCCACTCTGCCCAGCCCCCACCACGCACACCGGTGCCCGAAGATCCACGACCCCTCCTCCAAGCTCCCACCCAGTATCCGTCGAGGTGGGCTCCAGGCGAGCGGATTCAGCACTGCTGGGCGTTTCCGAATGTCCAGTCCAGAACGCGGTCGTCGCTGCCCCAGCTGCCCTGGCCGCCGACGATGAGCGATCCCGAATTCGACTGGGGATACAGCCATCCGCCCTGGGCGCCCCAGAAGTTGGTGATGTCGGTGACCGCTCGAAGAGTGCAGCCGGTCTCACCGGAACCCAGCGGGGTCTGGATCATCCACGCCTGCGCGGCGTCGGTGAACTTGTTGTCGGGGTTGGTGCACGGCTGCGCGGACACGCTGCCGTCCGAATTGTGTTGCAGACACCTGCCATTACCGCTGCGAACCCAGAAGTAGACGCTGGATCCGCCCCCGGGGAAGGTCATGGTCCAATGCTGGCCGGCGGTATTCGCCGCACAGGCGGCGACCGACACCACGCCTGGTCCGCCATCGGTGATACAGCGGTCGGCCGAGACGTTGTAAAGGTAGGGCCCGGACTGTGGCGTACCGGCCAGTGCGACCCCGCCCAGTGCGCTCGCGATCTGCGTTCCTATGCCGAGGGCGGCTACGACGCCGGCGCCCATTGTTCTTTTCCACATACCACCCATGATTGGGACCCGGCCTTTCCATCCCATTACAACGCCGACAGGCACTGCCGAGCCACCGCAGGCACCGTCAGATGGTTGGGGCGTGGTCAGGGGCAGTCGTCGGGGGTGGGGTGAGGTCGTATCGGGCGGAGGGGAATTCGGCGCCGAGGGTGGGTGGGACGTGGGGGAGGGGGTGGCCGAGGAGTTCGGATTGGCGGTCACGGATGAGCCAGGCGGGGGAGTGGTGCAGGGAGTCGGGGGCCGTGGTGGCGCGGTTGCCGGGGGCGAACATGGCGGGTGACGTCGCTGCGGCGGGCGAGTCCGGCAGCGAGGGGAGAGGGAGATTCGGTTGCGTTCGGGCGGCGGGATCGGCGGGTCCTGGGTAGCTGCGACCAGGGTCGGGGTAGGTGCTGCCGGGGGCGGGGACGACGCTGCCGGGTGCGGGGGCGACGCTGCGCGGGGTGGCGGGGTTGGGGTGTGGCCATTCCGGGGATGGTTCGACGGTTGGCGCTGGTCGGGCAGTCGTCGAGAGCGGGGTGTCGTCGGGATTGACGGAGGCGGGGCTGGTTTCGGTGCCGTCCCGGGGAGGGGCGGATGCTCGCCTGCCGTCCCAGCTCGCGCGTTTCGAGGTTTGACCGGTGGAGCTTCCGGAATCGGCGGCCGTGGTCGGGGCGCTTGGAATGTCTTGTGCGGCAGCCGATTCGGGGGAAGTCGTTCGTTCGGTCTGTGCGGTGCTCGGCATGTTTCGGGAGTCCGAAGGCCGGTTGGCTGCAGGGAACATGGTGGCCGATTCCTGCATCCGCGGATTCGAAGCGGCTGGGCCGCTGCTGTTGTCGGCTTGCGGCTCGACGTCACCGGCTGCCGGGGTCCTCACGGTGAAGAAGGCGGGGACATGGGATCCGGCGGGTGGATAGATGGGGGTGTAGTTGGCGTCCAGGGCGGCGAGGGCGATTTGGTGGAGTTCTTCGCGGATGTTCGGGGAGGCGTGGGGTTCGGGTGGGGGGACGGTTTTTCGGAGGGCTTCCGCGCCGTAGGCGGCGGCCAGGATGCGGTGGCCGGTTGCGGTGGTGATGTCGGCGAGGTCGGTGGCGTCGGTGATGAAGCGGCGGGCGGACAGGTCGGCGGCGTCGGCCATCGCCCCGGACATGCCGTCGGAGAGGGCGGCTTGGACGGTGGCGTGCAGGGTGGTGAGTGCGCCGAACACGCTGTCGGCGAGGGATATCCAGTGTTCGGCGGCTCGGTGCATGTCGCCCGGGTTCATGGCTTGAACGCTGTCGTGGATTCGCTCGTGCGAGAGCGCCGGAAAATGCTCCAGGTCGTGGATGTAGTCAGGATCGAGCCCGCGCCCGGCGATCCGGGACTGCTCGTGCTCGGCACCCGCCTGGCTCATTCTCGCGCTGCGCCGCAAGGCTTCCGGTTCCATCGGCGTCCTCCCTCACCCGGCCTTTCCTGTTTGGACGCCGGGCGCGGGGCACGGGTTCCCGTGGCGAGTCAGAGTTTGCGGGCCTGCAAGGTGTAGGTGAGCGGGAGGCGTTCGGGGTGTTCGAGCAGGCGGTATTCACCGTCCTCGCCGCAGGACATGCGGCCGGGCAGGGCCTCCCACGGGACGCTGTCGTGCTCGATGAGCTGGGTGAGGGTCAGGTCGGCCTGCAACAGGGCCTCGACGATCTCGCCCAGGCCGTGATTCCACTCCTGGGTGGCCGGATGCGCGATCGTGGAATCGGTTGCCACATAGGTGTTCTCGTCGGAGAACTCGATCGGGTCCGGGGTCTCGAAGTAGGGATAGCCGATCGTCAGCGCATCGGTGCGGGTCTCGTCGACGGCCCAGAGCATCGGGTGGCCCTCCCGAAGAAAAAGTCTTCCGCCCGGGCGCAGCAGTCCGGCCACCGTCTCGGCCCAGCGGTGAACGTCCGGAAGCCAGCACAGCGCACCGATACCGGTGTACACCAGATCGAATTGCCCGGAGCCGAGCACGGATACGGCGTCATAGACGTCGGCCTCGACGAAATCGATGGGGGTGGAGGAGTTTTCGGCGAGCTTGCGGGCCTCCGCCAACGAGGCGGGGGAGAAGTCGAGACCGGTCATGGTCGCGCCCAGGCGGGCCAGCGAGAGCGTGTCGGTGCCGATATGGCATTGCAGGTGGACGCCGCGCAGCCCGCGAATGTCCCCCAGCCGCGGCACATCGAAACGGACCACCTGGCTGAGGAAGGACGGGTCGGTGGCGAAACTGTCCAGGGCGTAGTCGCCGGAACCGGCGTGCAGGGGAGCGCGGTCGTCCCAATTCGCGCGATTGACTCGGCGATAGTCACTCATGCTTG
>NZ_JBSGBY010000169.1:0-13954 GCF_053601505.1 Nocardia sp. NPDC004722 | reverse complement strand
GTCGAGTATTCCGTCTCGGATGGCCGGGGCGATATTGCCCGGGCCGTAGCCGCCCGCGTGGCCGCGGTTGTAGCGGCGCGGCGTGCGCAGGGAGGCGTGGTCGCCTTCCATGCCGATGCGCCAATAGATGTCGATGGTCATGCGGTGGTCTCCTGCAGGGTGCGGCCGGTGGGGTCGACGCGGAACAGCAGGTGTTCACCGGCCCGGTAGAGCTCCTCGAGGTGCGGGTGGCCGGAGAGCACCACGGTGTCGACGCCGAGCTCGACGTAGGTCCGGAGCCGTTGGGCCACCTGGTCGTAGCTGCCCACCAGGCCGATGGGCTGCGGGTAGCCCAGGTGGGTGAAGCCCGCCCAGCGGCCGTCGCCCAGGTTCAGCGAGTGAGGATCGGGGCCGTCGGGATACAGTTCGCGCCACTGCCTTTCGACGCGTCGCCACGCCTCGGCTGCGGTCTCGCGGGCGATCACCGGCACTTCGAGGCCCGCGCGGACGGTGCGCCCGGCCGCGGCGGCCGCTTCCCGCAACCGTGCGAGGGGTGCGTCGAGGCCGTCGGGCTGTTCGGTGAAGACGTGGACGTCGCCATGGCGGGCCGAAAGCTGCAGGGCTGCTTCGGAATCGCCGCTCAGGTACACCGTCGGGAACGGCAGACCCGACAGGATGCCGCGGAATCCGCCATTGCTGACCTCGTAGTATTGGCCCTCGTAGTCGAAGCCGGTGCCCGCGAATCCGGCCGGGGCCACGGGCTGCTCGTTCCAGACACCTCGGGCAACGGTCAGGAACTCGGCTGCTCGCGTGTACCGGGCGTCACCATCGATTCGGTCGCCGCGCCGTCGCGCGTCCTGCTGGTCCGTCTCGACCGCCAGCCGCCAGCCCAGCCGTCCCGCTGAATGCCGTTGCAGCGTCGCCGACACCTTGGCCGCGTAGACCGGTGTGCCGAAATTGGGCGGGAATTCGATGATCACCCGGGTGTGCCGGGTCGCGCGCAGTGCGCCGCCGCCGACGATCCAGGATTCCTCGCCGCCGGGATCGTAGGGTGCGAGAACACCGTCCAGCCCCGACAATTCGGCCGCGTTCACGATCTCGTGCAGATGCTCGAACGGCCCGAATCGGCCCGCGCGCACATCGGTCACGGCATATCGATCACCGGCGCGGGACTCGGCGAGGTCCGCCCGGTCGGCCGTGATCAGGTCGGCGGCCGTGATCGGAGCGCTGCACGCGCCGCGCCCGCGCAGCGTCGGCTCGGCGCGACGGCCGTCCGGGCGGGTGGGCAGCCGCCACACGAATTCGGTCACGCTGCCTCCGATCCGGCGGCCACGAGCGCGCGGGCCTGGGCGAGAGGTTCGGGCGCGACCCAGGATTCGAGGTCGAAGTCGGCGGCCAGGAAGCCGTGCGTATAGAGGAACTGTTTCTGGACGGCGAGCAGGTCGAGGCGTTCCTCGTCGAGGGAGGGGTGCAGGCCGAGGTGGAAGTCGGGGCCGTAGGCGGCGGTGACACCTTCGGGGCCGGAGAGGGTTTCGCGTTGCAGGACCGCGGCGGCCTCGTCGTGGTGGGTGGTGGCCCAGTCGGCGGCGCGCAGGGTTTGGGCGAGGAAGCCGGTGACGAGGTCGGGGCGGGTGTCGAGCAGGTGCTGGTGGACCGTCAGCGGGCGCGGGGTGCCGTTGTTGACGCGCAGGCGTTTCGTGGCGGTGGCGTCGAGGTCGACCGCCACGCGCAGACCGTGTGCGGCGGCGACCTCCTGGGCGCGGGCGCCCTTGACGTAGATGGCGTCCACCGTGCCGTCGAGGAGCTGTTCGACACCCCAGGTGAGGCTGCGGTCGCGGGACTGGATCGCGGTGCGCACCTGCGGGTTCGGTTCCACGGCGAGTTCGGTGACGCGGGCATCGGCGAGGGTCAGGCCGCCCAGGCGCAGGGCGTTGGCGAAACCGTGCAAGGCCATGGCGCGCGGGAAGCTGCGGGCCTGATCGCGGGCCCAGGCGGGGATACCGACGCGCAGCCCGGCCAGTTCAGCGGGCGTCGAGACCGGCGAATTCGGGCCCACCACAATGGCTTGCGCCTCGTCGATCCAGGTCAGGCCGATCAGCCGGGTGGGCGAGCCCTGCGCGCGGGCTGCGAGAGCGGGCACATTGCCGCCCTCGCGGATCAGGCCGGGCAGGTCGTGGTCGAAGTGGCGGACGGCGAGTTCGGGTCCGGCGTCCTGCAGGACGCCGAAGTGCAGGCCGTGGCGTTCGGCGTCGTCGCCGAGCCAGCCCAGGCTGTGCGCCAGGCCGCTGGCGGTGGGTACCGGGCAGCGGGTGTACCAGAGGGTGTCGGTCATGGTGTGCTCCTGGGGTTTTCGGCGCCGACGCCCAGTTGGGCGAGGAACGCGGACTGGTAGCGCAGGGCCGCCGGGTCGGTGCGGTCGCGAGGGCGGGGCAGGTCGATGGGTTCGTCGACGGCGAAGCGGCCGCGGTCGAGGATGAGCACGCGGTCGGCCAGGCGGATCGCCTCGTCGACGTCGTGGGTGACCATGAGCACGGCCGGGCGGTGGCGGGCCACCAGGTCGCCGACCAGGTCCTGCATGCGCAGCCGGGTGAGGGCGTCGAGCGCGGCGAAGGGTTCGTCGAGCAGCAGCAGGTCGGGTTCGCGGACCAGGGCGCGGGCCAGGGCGGCGCGCTGGGCCTCACCGCCGGAGAGGGTGGCGGGCCATTGGCGGGCCTTGCCGTCGAGGTGGACCTCCGACAGGGCGCGCAGCCCGGCCTCGCGAGTCTCGCGCGAACGGCGTTGCCCGATGGTCACATTCGCGAGGACGCGTTTGGACGGGACCAGGCGGGGTTCCTGGTAGACGGTGGTGCGGGCGGGCGGGACCAGGACGGTGCCGGAGTCGGGCTGTTCGAGGCCGGTAAGCAGGCGCAGCAGGGTGGTCTTGCCGGTGCCGCTGGGGCCCAGCAGCACCACGAATTCGCCGCGGCGGATGCTCAGGTCGATGCCGTCGAGAATCACTTTGTCGCCGAAGGATTTCCGCAGTCCGGTGATCGACACCGCGAGGGGCTCGGTCATCGCAGGGCCACCTGTCGGCGCCAGGGCATCGCGAAGCGTTCCACCAGGCGGACCGCGCCGTCGAAGATCAGGCCCAGCAGGGCGTAGAGGACCACGCACAGCACCATGTAGTCGGTGCGGTTGTACTCCTGGGCGAGCGTCACCAGATAGCCGACGCCTTCGGTGGTGCCGACCTGTTCGGCGGCGATGAGGCCGGTGATGCTGATGGACAGGCACACTCGCAACGCCATGAGCACGCCCGGCAGTGCGGCGGGCAGGATCACCTCGAGCACCAGCCGGTACCCGGTGAGCCCGAACCCGCGCGCGGCCTCGACCAGTTTGCGATCCACATTGCGCACGCCCAGGTAGGTGTAGGCGTACATCGGCGCGACCGTCGCGACCGCGATCAGCAGCACCTTGTAGAGCTCATCGATGCCGAACCAGGCGATGAACAGCGGCACCAGCGCCAGGAACGGCACCGCGCGCACGATCTGCAATGTCGAATCCACCAGTTCCTCACCGAGACTGGATAATCCGGCGACCAGGCCGAGCGCCAGCCCGGCCCCCACGCCCAGCGCGACGCCGAGCGCGGCGCGGGTGAACGAGGCCGCCGCGAAGTCGACCAGCTGGCCACTGCGCGCCAGCTCGGTCAGCGCGGACCACACCTTGGGCGGACCGGCCAGCACCTGCGGAGACAGGGCCCCGGTCGCCGAGCCGATCCACCACGCGGCGATGAGCAAGGCGGGCAGGAGGAATCGCAGCGGCACGGAAAGCCAAGTCGGCCTGCGCCGTTCGACACGCAGCCGGGGTGGGGCCAGCCCTGGCGTACTCGTCACGTCCGTGTCGGCGTGCGCGGCGGCCTGGGCTCGGACAGAGGCGGTCATGTCAGCTCCCCGGCTGCAATCCGGTCAGCTGATCGGCGCTGAGCTTGGACTTCAGGTCGTAGAAGATGTCGGCGGCGGTGATGTCGCGGCCGATGACGCCGTTGTCGCGGAACAGCGCGACGATGCTCGCGAGGTCGGCGGCGTCGGAGTCGGTGGGCAGGTGCGGGACGGTGGCCTGGCCGCCGAGCCGGATCGCGTCGGTGAGTCGGTCGCCGCTCAGGGCGCGGGGACCGGTCTTGTCGAAAACGTTCTGGAAGTCAGCGGGATTGGCGCGCTGCTGGACCACCAGTTGCTGCACGGTCTGCAGGAACTTGGCGGCGACATCAGGGTGCTTGTCGGCGACCTCGGTGCGGAAGACGAACACCGAGTTGTCCTTGGATCCGATGGAGGCCTCGGTGGCGATCTCACGGCCGCCATTGGCCTTCGCCTCCTGGTAGGGCACCAGGAACGAGGCCCAAGCGTCGACCTTTCCGGTCGCGAAGGCGGTGGCGGCGTCCTTCTGCTGCAACGGGACTCGCGTCACCTTGTCGGCGGGGACGCCCGCCTGCGCGAGCGCGCGCAGCAGGATGTATTCGCCCTTGCCCGCCGGGTTCACCGCGACGCGTTTACCGACCAGATCGGCGACCGAGGCGATTCCGGAGCCCGGCGCGGCCAGAATGCCGCTCTGGTCCTTGCCCGCCGGATCCGACACCGAGACGATGCGCACCGCGACATCCTTCGACAGCGCGCCCACCACCGGGCTGAACGCGGCGTCGGAGACGTCGAGTTCCTTGGTGTTGAACAGCTTGAGCATGGAGCTGAAACCCGGTGTGGTGGTGACCCATTCGACGCGGGCATGCAGGGGTGCGAGGGCCTTGTCGAAGGTGCCGTCGCGTTTGCCGACGGCCAGCGGACCGGCATTGCCGGGGTCGACGACCTTGAGCACCAGGTCGGTCCCGCCCGCGTCGGTGGAGGCGGAGCCACACGCGGCGACCAGGGCGACGACGGGAGCCAGGACCAGGGCGTAACGCCAACGGCGCGACCGGCGCGTGCGGAACATGGTGGGGCACCTCTTCCGTTCGGAACTGTCCAACGATGTTCTGGGACAGTAGGGATCGCGGACGGTGTCGGCGAGGGAATGCTTTCCGAGGATCGGAAGGGTTGACAGGGATTATTCCGAGCCGTTATGGCCGTTTCGGTTCATCCTTTCCAAATAGTGGAAAGGAAGCCGCCTTTCGCTGTGCTAGCGTCCCAACCGTGGAAGCCCCTGGAGTACAGACCGTCGCCCGTGCCCTGTCGGTGCTGGACTGTTTCCGCGATGGTGAGTGGCGTGGGGTCTCGGAGGTGGCCCGGCAGCAAGGGTTGGCCGTGAGCACCACCCATCGGCTGCTCACCGCGCTGGTGCAGGCCGGATTCCTCGACAAGCACGACGATTCCGGTCGCTACCGGATGGGTGGGGCGCTCGCCGAATACGGTCAGATCGCCTACCGCCAGCATCGGATCTACCTGGCCGAGCCCGCGCTGGAACAGCTGGCCGCCACCACCGGGGCCAGCGCCTCGCTGGCCTCGCGGCACAGCATCCACGCGGTGCTGCTGGCCACCAGCCGGTGGCGCGACACCGACGGGCACCGGTTGCAGGGGGTGCGACTTCCGTTGCACGCCAGCGCCCTCGGCAAGACGCTGCTGTCGTGGAACGACGCCACCGACGCCGAACTCGAGGCGCTCCCCTACGACGAAGGCACCGACCGGTCCGTCTCCACGCCAGGTGAATTGCGGCGCGAGCTGACCCTCACCCGTGAGCGCGGCTACGCCTACAACGACGAGGAACTCGATCCCGGATTCCGCACGCTGGCCGTCCCCATCCTCACCCCCGACGCCCCCGTCCGCTTCGCACTGGGAGTGCGCGGACCGACCACCCTGATGGTTCCCGAGCGCCTGCCCTTCCTGGTCGATCTGGCCCGGGTGACCGCCGCCGACATCGCGGCCCGTTTCGCCACCGGCTGAACCGCTGCCCCAATCCGGCAGCGGAGCAACATATTTCATCGCAATCGACTGGCATCCGACGACCGGATACTGACAGCATGGTCGGTATGCGTGAACACAGGCTCGGAGACGGTTTGACGGTGTCGGCCGTGGGGCTCGGCTGCATGGGCTTCTCCCAGGGGTACGGAACCGCCGACGACGCGGAATCGACCGCGGCCATTCGCGCCGCCGTCGACGCGGGTATCACCCTGTTCGACACCGCGATGAGCTACGGGCGCGGCCACAACGAGCGCCTCGTCGGCCAGGCGTTGGCCGGGACCGAGGTGAACATCGCCACGAAGTTCGGGATCATCCGCACCGAAGCCGGGGTCGGCCTCGACGGCAAGCCCGAGCATGTGACCGGATATTGCGACGCGTCGCTGGAACGCCTCGGCCGCGACGTCATCGACGTGTACTACCTGCACCGCATCGACCCCGAGGTGCCGGTCGCCGAAACCATCGGCGCCATGGCCGATTTGGTCACCGCGGGCAAGGTCCGCCACCTCGGCATCTCCGAAGCCACCCCCGCCCAACTGCGCGAAGCGGTCGCCGCCCACCCCATCGCCGCCATCCAGTTCGAATGGTCGATGCTCTGGCGGGAACCCGAACACGACATCATCCCCGCGGCCCGCGAACTCGGCGTCGGCATCGTCCCCTACAGCCCCCTCGGCCGTGGCCTCCTCACCGCTACCCTCGACTCGACCACCGTCGCCACCAGCGACTTCCGCCGCAACGACCCCCGCTTCCAAGGCGACCACCTCACCGACAACCTCGCCCAGGTAGCCGCCCTCCGCGACCTCGCCACCCGCCTCGACATCACCGCAGGCCAACTTGCCCTGGCCTGGCTCCTGGCCCAAGGCCCCGACGTAGTCCCCATCCCCGGCACCCGCCACGCGTCCCGAATCCTCGAAAACGCCACCGCCGCAACCCTCGACCTCACCCCCGAGGACCTCGCCGACCTGGCGAAACTCGTCCCCGCCGACGGCTGGTCCGGCGACCGCACCTCCTTCGCCGTCCCCTCCACGACACGCACCACCTAACCCACTCGGCAGATCGTCGAGTGGAACACTGTGGAGGGGATTTGTCCGGAATTGCCTCCAGGATGTGCCACTCGGCTTATTGAGCGAGGGGAAGCTGACGGTGGGAGTGGGATGGACCTGGATCGGATTGCGCAGCGGCAGGATCGGTCGGCGACGTTCGAGTTGATTCGGGAGCTTGCCGATCCTGAAGTCGCGGAGACGGAACGGTGGCAGGTCGTGTATGCGCTCGCACAGGCTGCTGATCCGCGGGCGGTCGAGTCGCTGGGTGAGATCGGGCGCGATCGTGATCGGCCGGTCGAGGTGCGGCGAGCCGCGTTGAGCGCGCTGGAAGACTCGGAGATGTTCCCGGAGCACGCAGAATTGCGGGCCTGGTGGGAAACCGGGGATGACGTGGTGCGGGCGAGTGTGTTGCGCCAAGCAGCCCGCACCGAGGCCGACCTGATCGAGCCCGTCGCGCGCGACCCGGAGCATCCCCTACATCGGGAGGCGTTGGTCGGGATCGGACTCACCTTCGAAGAACCTCGCTGGCAGCTGTACAAGGTTGCCGGGCTCGACCACCCCTCACCAGCCGTTCGCCGGACAGCGGCCTATCAACTGGGCTGGGACGAACCAGTCGCCGCCGAGTCGGCCCTACACCGCGCCGCCACCGACAGCAACGCCGAAGTCGCCTGCGCCGCAATCGATTCACTGCGCTACTACCAAACCCGCGCCACACTCCGTCTGCTACACGAGATCGCCCGGGGTGACGACACCCCAGCGGACGCAGCACGAGAAGCAGCAGCCGCCCTGGCCAGCGATTTCGAAGACCAGCGCGCACAACTCACGGATTGGCTCACCCCCGTCGCCGACCTACTCGGCGACCCGGAACCCGAACCCGCACCCACCCCACACCAGCCCGCAGCCCATCGCCGCCAACCCACCACCCCACAGGCCGCGGAGATCATCGCCCTGTTCTCCGACCCCGGCGGCCAATGGCAGCCGAAATTCGCTGCCCTGCACAGTCATCCCCGCAGTGACCACTGGAGCGACATACCCGCCCCCGACCGCCCCGGACTGGCGGCGTTCCTGTCCAGCCATCCGGACCCACAGGTGCGGTCACTGTGCTGCGGGGCGCTGGCGACGTGGCGCAGGGTGGACGCACTGCTCGCGCTGGCCCACGACCCCACCAGGGCGTCCGCAAATCCGCCGTCTACAACCTCCAATTCGTTCCACGGTCCGCCGAAGTCGCCACGCTCACATGGGATCTGATCACCTCCGGCGACGTCGCGAGCACCCGCGGCCAGTAAGCACTGACCACCTACGCCGCCCATACCAGACCAGGCGACCTCGACGACCGGTTGATCGAGCTGGCACGCACCGATCTCCGCGAAGGCATCCGCGCCAAGTCGATCTCCCTCCTCGGCAACCACATCGCCCCGCTGCTTCCCCTGCTGTCCGAACCACCCCTGCTCACCTGGGCAGTCCACACCCATCTGCTGTACGCCTGCCGCGACTCAGGCCGGAAACCCGCCGCCGCCAACTTATTACGCACCGTGGACAACCTGCATGTTGCGGCCGCGCTGGCCGATCTCAACCACAGCTGACCACTCCCACCCACCGATAGTTGTCGGCCGTCTGCGCTAGCGTCCACCGCCGTGCCGATGCTGACGCTGCTTCGCCGCCCCCGGATCCTGGCGATCTGGTCGGCACAACTGCTGTCGATCCTGGGCGATCGCCTCTATGGCCTCGCCATCATGTGGCTGACACTCGAGCGCTCCGGCCCTGTCGCGATGGGCGCGGTGGCCATTGCCGAGTCTGTGCCGTTCATAGTGATCGGAACATTCGGGGCGCGACTTCTGCAGCGGTGCGCGACATTTCGCACGCTCGCCATCGTCGATACTGTCCGTGCCGTACTGCTTCTCGCTATGCCCGTGCTGTGGGGGTTCGGCGGTCTCTCGGCGATGTTGGCTATCGCCGCCGTGCTCGGAGCGTTAGCCGCGGTCTTCGACCCCGCCCTCGGTGCGCTGGTGCCCGACCTCGTCGAGCAGGACAAGCGGCCCGCATTGGTTGCCGCCATGGATCTCAACGGCCGCATCGCACGAATCGCCGGGCCCGCACTCGCTGGTGTCCTGCTCCTCGTCATACCGGTCTCGACGCTGTTCGTCGCGGACGCACTGACATTCGCAGTATCGGTCACCGCACTGCTGTACTTGGCTGCCACCGATGCAACCGACACCCGCATGGATCGAACGGCCGATGTGACAGCACCGCGCATTCGAAACACGTCGGCGCGGACCTTGATACGCGCACGTCCCTCGCTCGGCGCCGCCTTCACGGTTCACGCGGCCGGATTGTTCCTCAACGCTTTGCCCGCAATCGGATTGCCGCTGTTACTGGCTCACCATCTCGACGCCGGGCCGTCGGCATACGGTCTGGTCCTCACCACCACCGGCGCGGCAGGGCTGGTCGGCAATCTCGTCGCCGGACGGTTTCCCGTCACCGACGCGGCATTCTTGCCCAGCTTTTGCGCGGCCTGGGCACTCGCGGGTGCATTGCTGATGGCGACCGCCGTCGCTCATACCGTCGCCGCGGTGCTGACCTGCGCGGCACTTTCCGGCCTCGTCACCCCGTTCATCTCGATCACCCTCGGCACCCAGCTCGCCGCCTACCCGCCGACCGCTCGCCTTCGCCTGATCACGCTGAACCACACGGTGATGCGCTCGGCCGGAACAGCCGGAATGGCCACTATCCCAGCACTTATCGCTCCGGCTCCGGCTCAGGGTTTCCTGCTCGGTGGCGGCGCGTTGGTCGTCGTCGCCGCTGCCGCGTGGGTTGCTGCGTCGGTTCGGGGGGTTAGCGGGCGGTGGGGCGGTAGAGGAGGGTCATGAGGCTTAGGCCGGCTAGGGCGCCTAGGGTTTGGGCGGCTATGAAGGCGGGGGCGGAGGTGGGGGCTATGCCGGTGAAGGAGTTGGTGAGGGTGCGGGCGAGGGTTAGGGCGGGGTTGGCGAAAGAGCCGGAGCTGGTGAACCAGATGGCTGAGCCGATGTAGGTGGAGACGGCGATCGCGGTGGTGGGGTGGCCGCGGCGGGCGGCGGCGAAGCCGACGGCGATGAGGCCGGCGGCGGCGAGCAGTTCGCCGAGGAGGTGGCCGGTGGTCACTCGGTGTTGGGTGGCCACTTGCAGGGCGGGACGGTCGAACATGGCGTTGGCCAGCAGTGCGCCGAGTACCCCACCCGCGCATTGCGCCGCGATGTAGGCGCCGAGTTCGCTGGTGGTCAGGCCGGTGCGGGTGCGGCGGCCGCCGAGCCAATCGGCCAGGGAGACCACCGGATTGAAGTGGGCGCCGGAGATGGGGGCGAAGGCCAGGATGAGGACGGCCAGGCCCAGGGCGCTGGCGGTGGAGTTCTCGAGCAGTTGCAGGCCGATATCGCCGGGTGAGAGTTGTTCGGCCGCGATGCCGGAGCCGATCACCACGGCCGCGAGGGCGGCGGTGCCGGCGAATTCCGCGACCAGGCGTCGACTCAACGACACCGCATCCGACGGCGACATCGCACCCGACGGCGGGGCGGTCTGTTCGCGGGCGGCATCGATCACCGGCAGGTCCTGGTTCGGCACCCGATTACAGTGCCAGACCTGCGCTTTCCCAGGGCCCACGCACGGGAAGATATATCGAATACATTTGGTCGGTTTCGGTCAGTCCGTGCCGCCGGTGCCGACCTCGGGCAGGCCCTCGGTGATGCGGAGTCGGTCGGCCATGGTGGTGAGCAGGTTCTGGGACTCCTCGCTGAGGTCGAAGGCTCGCCTCGACAGCTCACGCAAGCTGTTGAACTGCAATCGCGTCAACAGCTGATAGTCCTGTTCGGCCACGGACGCGTGGTCCTCGTCGGCGAAGTAATCGGGGTGCACGCGGAAGAAGCGTGCCAGAGCCAAAATCGTCGCGCCCGATGGGTCGGTCCGGGTGCCCGCCCGCAACTGGCTCAGGTACGGCTTGGAGATCGGATGACCCCAGGCGGTCAGCTGCGCGGCCACCTCGGAGTTGGTGCGCGGGCGTTCGCCGGGACCTGGCACGGCCGCGAACAGCCGGTTGAGGCGCACCGCGAAGTCCGGCACGACCGTGGGCGTGGAGTCCCGGGGCGCGGCCGGTGGCACGATGCTGCGCGGGATGCGCGCGTAGAGCCGTTGCAGCGCGGGCTCGTTGAGCGAGGACCGCTCGAGCAGTTCGGCGATGCGGGCCACCAGGTCGGGGGCATCGGAGCTCATCGGTCCGCCTCCTTGCCGTCGAGGCCGGTCATCCAGCCGTGGTCGCGTTTGAGTCTGGCCCAGCGCTGTTCGACCGCTTTCACCGAGGGGAAGTCGAACAGGTGCTGGATCTCGCTGCCGCGCAGGCCCATCGCCTTGCCCCACACCAGCCCGCGGTCACGTTCGCTCAGTCCCTCGAGACGACTGCGGAAGGCCAGCCGTTCCACCACCGAACCGGCCACATCCTCGGTGGAGGCCAGCACGGCCATCAGATCCGGGCCGTCCTCGGTCACGATGGCGACCGTACTGACCGCCTGGAACTGGTAGAGATCTCCCGTGCGGCGGCTGCGGCGGAACTGCTCGACGAAGGCCAGCACGCAGGCGCCGATGAAATAGCTGGCCAGGCTGCTGCCCTGATCCGGATCCCATCCGCCGCCGTCGATGATGTTGCGGCGGAAGCGTTCCAGCGCCCGGGTGACGGTCTCCTGCACGAAATCCTCGGCGAAGCGGGTCTCCACCAGCAGCCGCTCCTGCGGGGTGGGCCGTAGCGGCATGCGTTTCTGCTCGGCCACCACGAAAATCCAGCCGCTGCGTATCCAGGGCCCGAGTACCGCCAATCCGTGGCGAACCAGTCTGTCCGCCAATAGTTTCCAGGCGAGACCCGTGCATCCGGCCTTGCGGACCAGTTCGAAGAGCTCCTGGTCGACCGAATATCTCTCGGGATCGGTCATATCGTAGGTGTCCTCACCCGTGCACCTCCTGCTCGCTGACGAACACGTTATAGCGGGGGCAAACATGGTGCCCCTCTTTCAGCTAATGGCCAGTATCCGCGAACGTGTAAATCGTTTCTTGACAGCCTGTTTCGTGTAAAGGCAGCATTTACATATGAGTGATCCATCGCACAGAGATACCGCCGACGAGCGTGTGATCCTGGCAAAACTTTTGTCCACCAATGCCGAATTCGTCGCCGAAGTGCTGCGCCCCGCCGAAGGCAACGCCGCGCCCTCGGTGATGGCGGCGCTGCGCGCGGCCCGCAGCCTGGATGGGGTCGTTGACGACGTACTGCGCTCCCTGGTGCGCCAGGCCCGCGACGAAGGGCGCACCTGGGCCGAGATCGGCGACATCTTCGGCACCTCACGCCAGGCCGCCTTCCAGCGCTTCGGCGGCGCGGCAGGCGGATTCCAGGTCCCACCCATGCCCGAAATGCCGCCCATGCCCGAGCCGCCGCCGATGCCGGAGATGCCCGACTGGTCGAAAGTGCCCGGCATGCCGAAGATTCCGCCCATGCCCCAGGCTCCGGGCATGCCGCCGGTCCCTGGCTGGCCGTTCGGTGACCACGAGAACTCCGGCCACCCGCCCCACGGACCCGGCCAGCCCCCGCACAGCCGCCGACACCACCCGCCCGGCCCGGGCCACCCCGGATATCCAAACCCGCGACCGCCTGCCGCCGAGCTCGGCGAGTAGAGGTCGCGGCCGCATTGGCCGCCCAGGCTCCCCACCCCGGCACGGTCGCCGCCCAGCGCGGCAAATATCGGTCTCGGCCGAGGGTGCGGCACTGCGAATTCCGAAGGATTGCCACAGCGACGCAGAGATCGCCGTCCCCGCGCACGGTCACCCCTGCTCCGTGGCTCGCACCCTGAGCACTGGGCACCGGAGGCCACGGGGACGCGTTCTCCTGCTGCCTTCTCCCCGACGCGCCCGGGCCGGTCGATTCCCACAAACCCCGGCTCGCGCGGGCAACCGTCCGCAATAATGCTGGTCGCCTGCTCAATTCATCCTCTGTCGGACGAGGAGTGCCATGCGCGCGTACACCCGCCGCCACGCTGTCGCCGCCCTGACCGTGGCCGCGACGACGCTGTTCGCCAGCGCGGCGTTCGCGAATACGGCCGCCGCAAGCCCCGCGCCCGAGTCGCTGCCGGGTTTGGGCGCGGACTTCCACTGGGGTGTGGCCGCGTCCGGGTTCCAGAGTGAAGGCCATGCGCCCGACAGCAATTGGCGACGCTACGTCGACAGCCATCCCGATTACGACCGTTACGGCGACAGCGTCGACTTCTATGACCGATATGCCGCCGATATCGCCCTGGCCAAGGATCTGGGCGTGAATACCTACCGCCTCGGCATCGAATGGGCGCGGGTGCAACCGCAGCCCGGGGTGTGGGACGAGGACGGATTCGCCTTCTACGACAAGGTGATCGCCGCCGTGCGTGCGGCCGGGATGCGGCCGATGATCACCCTCGACCACTGGGTGTATCCGGGCTGGGAGGCCGATCGGGGCGGCTGGGCCAATCCCGGCATGGTCGAGGACTGGCTCACCAATATGCGCAGGGTCGTGGACCGTTACGCCGACGCGGATCCGATGTGGGTGACGATCAACGAGCCGTTCGCCTACATCCTCAACGAGGTCCGCAACGGCGGCCGGCCCGCCGCCGACATCCTGACCATGCAGGCGCGACTGGCCCAGGCGCACAACAGCATCTACGACTACATCCACGCCCGCCAGCCCGGCGCCATGGTGACCAGCAATGTCGCCTACGTGCCCGACGCGGATCCGATCGTCAACGGCGGCATGCTCGATCTCATCGCCGCCAAGCTCGATTACGTCGGCATCGACTACTACTACGGCCTGTCGCCCGCGGTCGCCGCCCAGTACAGCGCCTTCGCCGCCTCCGAGCTGTGGAAGCTGCCGCTGCAGGCCGACGGCATCTATTACACGTTGCGCCACTTCGCCGATCGCTTTCCCGGCAAGCCGCTCTACATCGTCGAGAACGGGATGCCGACCGAGAACGGCGCGCCCCGCGC
>NZ_JBSGBY010000168.1:0-13957 GCF_053601505.1 Nocardia sp. NPDC004722 | reverse complement strand
CGGGGCGGATCCACCGTCTTGTCGGTGAAACAGAAGTACCGCCCGATGGGCTTGTTCTGTTTGCTCCACACCTCATCCGTGCCGGACCCGCCACACCCGCGTCCGGCGAACTGGTTGAGATCGGCCTGATAGAGCGTTTTCACCGTGTCGGTGTTGGGCACGGCCACGAACGAGACGCCCGGGGCATCGAGTTTGGTGTCGCAGTCGACGATCGCGGACACCGGACCGACCGGGGGGTCGGTGTGACGGCAGTTGCGGCGGACGTACGGGTCGTTGAGGCGATCGAGCAGGTAGTAGTCGCCGACGGTGAAATCGTCGGGATCGCGCGCGTTCTCCTGCGCACGGAACCGTCCGAGGTTCGATTTGGCGTAGTAATCGCGCAATGCGGTCTCGTCCGCGGCGTCCCAGATATAGGTGGCCAGTGTCAGGCGGGCTTCGTCGGTCAGCACCAAGGCTGGTCGGGGCGCTCCGATGCTGTGGTCGGTGAAGCAAGCCTTGCGACCCACCTCCACACCGTTGTTCACCGATGGCCCGTCCCTGCCCGCCGGATCGGACGGGCAGGCGGTCGCACCGAGCGTGCCCAGGAAATTGGTGTTGAACAGCTCGTGCATCGCGCTCGCGGTCTTGAACCGGAAGAACCGGGCGGCCGGAGCGGACGCGTCGGGATTGGGATCGCAGATGACGAAAGACGTGGTGGAGACATCGGGGTTCCCGTGCACACAGTTGGCGCGGTGGTATCCGGCCCAGCCGACGATCGCGAGCAGGTCGATATCGGGTCCGCGCAGCGTCGCGGCATCCCCGACCGGCACGCCCGCTGTCGTGTGCCGCAGGTAGGCCCAGCCCGCGAAGCCCAGCGATGAGGCGAGCAGCACGATGGCGGCGAGAATCGCGCCCACTCGGCGCAGCCGACGGCGGGACCCGGGGAGCGGCGGTTTCGCCCCGCCGCCACCGGTATCCGTGCTGCCGCCACCGGAATCCGTCCTGCTCCCGCCACTATCCGTCCGGCTCCCGCCGGTGTCCGCCAGGCCACCATCGGCATTCGCCTGGCGGTCGGTGATGCCCGGGTCTCCCGGCGCGATCGTCGAGGCCGATCCGGTGGCGGCGCTGATCACCGTTCCCGTCGTATCGGTCTGGGCTCGAGCCGGATTCGTGGTGGCTCGCGGGGCGGAGCCGCCGGTGGGGCGGGGTGCGCTCGGGTCGGGGGTGCGGCCGCCGGTGCGATCGTTGAGGGCCGCCCGTGCGGCGGCGGCGAGTTCGCCCGCGGTGCCGTAGCGCTGGGTGGGCTCCTTGGCCATGCCGCGCGCGACGACCGCGTCGAATGCGGCGGGGACGGTCGGGCGGACCAGGCTCGGGCGGGGGATCGGGTCGAACAGGTGGGCGGCCATGATCTGCGCGTCGTTGCCGCCCGCGAACGGCCGGGTGCCGGTGAGGCATTCGAACAGTACGCAGGCCAGGGCATAGACGTCGGAGGGTGGGCCGATCTCGGTGGCCTGGAAGCGTTCCGGGGCCATGTAGCGGTAGGAGCCGACCGCGCCGCCGTCCTGGGTGAGCGATTCGTCGGTGGCGGACTGGGCGATGCCGAAGTCCACCAGGTAGACGAAGCCCGTGTGGGTGACGAGGATGTTGTCCGGCTTCACATCTCGGTGCAGCAGCCCGTCGCGGTGCGCGGCGTCCAGTGCGGCGGCGACCTGTTCGACGACGGTCACCGCGTCTTCGGGATTGCCCGGTCCGTGCCGGTGCAGCAGGGAGCGCAGGCTGTCGCCGTCGACCAGCCGCATATCGATGTAGAGGCGGCCGTCGATCTCGCCGTAATCGTGGATCGGGATGACGTGCGCCTCCCGAAGCCGCGCCGCCGCATGCGATTCCCGCTGAAAACGCGCCCGGTACACGGTGTCCTCGGCGAGCCGCTCGGGCAGCACCTTGATGGCCACGGTGCGGTCCTTGACCGTGTCGTAGGCCTGATAGACCTCCCCCATACCCCCGCGCCCGATCAGCCGGTCGAGCCGATAGGGGCCGAACCGGGATCCGACGGTGAGCGGGTGATTCGGACTGTTCATTCCCGTCCTCGGCTCCTCGCTGCGGCTCCATTGTGGCAGTCGAGGGATCGGGCAAGCCCAGAATCACGCGGATTACAACCGGTGACCGGGCGGTTTCGGACCGGCATGGTCGGTATCGGTGGGTGAAGGCCCTCGTCCGCCAACGTCCCCGTCCCCCTGTGCCCCGAGGTGCTGTCGTGTCCTCAATTGCCGTGCAGGCCAGGCCCACTGCGGCCCGGTCGCGCCTGCCGAGCGTATCCGTGCTGGCCCGGTTCGTCGCGCCGATTGCCCTGGTGGTGATCTGGCAGCTGGCCAGTGCCACCGGAGTGCTGCCGGAACGGTTGCTGACCTCGCCGGTCACCGTGGTGCAGACGGCGATCGACCTGATCAAGGACGGGACGCTGACCAAGGCGCTGTCGGTGTCGTTGCAGCGTGCGGCGATCGGCTTCGCCATCGGCGCGGTCGTCGGGATCGGGCTGGCGCTGGTGGCCGGGTTGAGCCGGGTGGGGGA
This sequence comes from Nocardia sp. NPDC004722, assembly GCF_053601505.1. NCBI lineage: Bacteria > Bacillati > Actinomycetota > Actinomycetes > Mycobacteriales > Nocardiaceae > Nocardia > Nocardia sp. NPDC004722. Next base: position 11,410 of record NZ_JBSGBY010000168.1, on the reverse strand, counting down.
GTACCTGGTCGATCCGATCCTGCAGATGCTGCGGACGCTGCCGTTCTACGGGCTGATCCCGCTGTTCATCCTGTGGTTCGGGATCGGGGAGCTGCCCAAGATCGTGCTGGTCGCCTTCGGGGTGGCGGTGCCGCTGTATCTCAACACTTTCGCCGGCATCCGCAGCGTGGACGGCAAACTCGCCGAGCTGGCGCAGGTACAGCGGTTGAACCGCTTCCAGTTGATCCGCCACATCGTGTTGCCGGGCGCGCTCCCGCAGGCCCTGGTCGGCCTGCGCCAATCGCTGGGTGTGGCCTGGCTGGCGCTGATCGTGGCCGAACAGGTGAATGCCGATGCGGGCCTGGGCTTCATGATCAACGACGCCCGCGAGTTCCTGCGCACCGACGTGATCGTGGTCGGCCTGCTCGTCTACAGCGTGCTCGGTCTGCTCACCGACGCACTGGTCCGTTCGATCGAGAGGAGAGCGCTGTCATGGCGACGCGACTTCCTGGCACCCTGACCGATTCGGTGGTCGCGGCGACGTTGGCCGAGATCGAGAAGAACTCCACCTCGGACGTTCCCGCCGACGCGGTGGTGCGAATTCGCGGGCTGGTCAAGGACTTCGGCGAGCGCCGGGTCCTGCACGGCCTGGACCTCGACATCCGGCCCGGCGAGTTCGTGGCCCTGCTCGGCCGCAGCGGCTCCGGCAAATCCACGCTGCTGCGCGCGCTGGCGGGTCTGGACGGTGACACGGGCGGCGAACTGCACGTTTCCGGAGAGGTCGCCGTCGCTTTCCAGGAGCCGCGCCTGGTGCCGTGGAAGCGGGTGCGCGACAACGTCACTCTCGGCCTGCGTCGCCAAAACCCCAAGGCCGCCGCGGAAGCCGCGCTGGCCGAGGTCGGTCTGGCCGAACGCGGCGGGGCGTGGCCGCTGACCCTCTCCGGCGGCGAGGCGCAACGTGCCTCGCTGGCCCGCGCCCTGGTCCGCGAACCCGAGCTGCTGCTGCTCGACGAGCCGTTCAGCGCGCTGGATGCCTTGACCCGCATCACGATTCACCAGCTCGTGCTGGACCTGTGGGCCAAGCACCGGCCCGGGGTCCTGCTCGTCACCCACGATGTGGACGAGGCGCTGCTGCTCGCCGACCGCGCGCTGGTGCTGGCCGACGGCCGCATCGCCCGCGAGATCCCCATCGACCTGCCGCGTCCGCGTCGGCGCGACCATCCCGAATTCCTGTCTCTGCGTACGGCATTGCTCGCCGAGCTGGGCGTCACCTCCGAAGAAGGAACCACCGAATGAAACGCAAACGCCTCCTCGCCGCCCTCGCGGTCGCCACGGCCCTCGTCACCGCGGCCTGCGGCTCGGGCAGCGACAACAGCAAGGGCGTGAACGCGGACGGTTCGGTCGACCTGTCGAAGGTGACCCTGCACATCGGCGATCAGAAGGGGCAGGCGCTACAGGCCCTGCTCGAGGTGTCCGGTCAGGGTAAGGACCTGCCCTACAAGGTGGAATGGGCCAGCTTCACCGCGGGCCCGCCCATGCTCGAGGCCATCAATGCCGGATCCGTGGACTTCGGTGGCGTCGGCGACGCCCCGCCGGTTTTCGCGGCGGCCGCCAAGTCGCAGATCAAGATCGCCGGGGTGTACGACTCCGGCGCCGCCGGCAGCGCGGTCGTGGTGCCGAAGGATTCCGCGATCAAGGATCCGAAGGACCTGCGCGGCAAGAAGATCGCGGTCACCAAGGGCAGCTCGGCGCACTACCACCTGCTGTCGGTGCTGACCAAGAACGGGCTCACCTTCAACGACATCGAACCGCAGTACCTGCAGCCCGCCGACGCGCTGGCCGCGCTGTCCACCGGGCGGGTCGACGCCTGGACGGTGTGGGATCCCTATGTGGCGCAGGCCGAACTGGCCGGCAACCGCGTCCTCGTCGACGGCAAGGGCTATCTGAAGCCGGACAGCTTCTGGGTGGTGGGCTCGAAGACCTTGGAGAACAAGGCGACCGCCGCGGCCGTGCGGGATCTGCTGGGGCGTATCCAGCAGGCCCACGTCTGGATCACCGGCCACCACGAGGAATGGGCCAAGCGGTCCTCCGAGATCACCGGCGTGCCTTACGACGTCACCCTGCTGGCGGTGAATCGCGGCAACGTTGCGGATCATCCGCTCGACGACGCCACCATCACCGCCGAGCAGCAGGTCGCCGACGCCTTCTCCGACGCCAAGTTGATTCCCGGGAAGGTGAAGATCACCGACTTCATCGACACCCGCTTCAACGACCGATTCAACTCCTAGGAGTCCCCGAATGAGCTTGTCGTTCCACTGGTTCCTGCCCACCTCCGGCGACTCCCGCGGCCTCGTGGTCGGCGGGCACGGCACGCCGATGTCGGGTGACCGTCCCGCCTCGCTGCACTACCTCAACCAGATCGGCGCGGCCGCCGAATCCAACGGGTTCGAGGCCGTGCTCACCCCCACCGGTTCCTGGTGCGAGGACGCCTGGCTGACCACCGCCATGCTGGTGGAGACCACCGAGACGCTGAAATTCCTGGTGGCCCTGCGTCCCGGGCTGATGAGCCCGACCCTGGCCGCGCAGATGGCGGGCACCTTCCAGCGGCATTCCGCCGGGCGGCTGCTGATCAATGTGGTGACCGGCGGCGAGCCGCTCGAGCAGGCCGCCTACGGTGACTTCGCCGATAAGGAGTCCCGCTACACCCGCACCGGGGAATTCCTGCACGTGGTGCGTTCGCTGTGGGAGTCGCACGAGCCGACCACGTTCCAGGGCGAGCACATTCGCGTCGAGAACGCGCTGCTGAGCAACCGGCCCGACCCGATTCCGCCGATCTTCTTCGGCGGCTCGTCGGCGCCCGCCGGACCGGTCGCGGCCCGCTACGCCGACACCTACCTCACCTGGGGTGAACCGGTGCTCGCGGTGAGCCGCAAGCTGGACTGGATTCGCGGCCTCGCCGTCGATCACGGCCGCAAGCTCGACTACGGCCTGCGCATCCACGTCATCACCCGCGACACCTCCGAGGAGGCGTGGGCGGTCGCCGACAAGCTGCTGTCCGGCATCGACCCCGCCGATATCGAACGCGTCCAAGCCGCGCTGGCCAAGAGCGAATCCGAAGGGCAGCGCCGCATGTCGGAGCTGCACAACGGCAGCACCGACCGCCTCGAGATCGCCCCCAACCTGTGGGCGGGCGTCGGCCTGGTGCGCGGCGGCGCGGGCACCGCCCTGGTCGGCTCGCACGAGGAAGTCGCCGAACGCCTCATCGAATACTCGAAGGCAGGCATCTCCCAGTTCGTCCTCTCCGGCTACCCGCACCTGGAAGAGGCGTACTGGTTCGGCGAGGGCGTCCTGCCGATCCTCGAGCGAAAGGGCCTGTGGCAGCACCCCAACCGCCGGCCCACCCACCCCGCCGCCACCCCCTTCGCCAGCGCGTCCAGCAGCTAGCCCGCCTCACCCCCGGTCGAGCGACAGTCTCGCCCATCCGGGCCAGCGACCGCCTCGTCATTCCGGCGTGCTTTTGGCCGGAATCCAACGCCCGCAGCCGCCGCACTCCCGTCAAGGTGCGGCGGCTGCTTCGTCCCCGGACGACACCTGCGTCGAGGGGCTCAGCGGTGTACCGCCGGGGTCGGGGTGGGCGTGGCGGCGCGATCGGGAGCGGTGGTTACCGCGCGACGCAAGGCCACGGTGTAAATCAGTGCGGCGGCCGCGGTTCCGGCCAACAGCAGGTACCCCATCGTGTAGCTGTCGGTCTGCCCGTAGGCGAACCCCATGACCAGCGGCGGGAAGTACCCACCGAGCCCGCCCGCGGCACCGACCAATCCGGTCACGGTGCCCACCCGCTCCGGCGCCACCAGCTGGGCAACCAGGGCGAAGACGCCACCCGTGCCCAGTCCCAGGCAGAACGCCATGGCCACCAACGCCGCACCCGCCGGAAGTTCGGCCGGAGGCTCGACAGCCAGCACCATGGCGAGCACCGCCGCACCGGCGAAAGCGGCCGTCAGCACCCGGATCGGGCCGACCTTGTCCGAGAGAATGCCGCCGACCGGCCGGGCCAGCACCCCGGCCATCGCGAACCCGGCGGTGCGGATACCCGCGTCCGACTGCGCGAACTCGTAGACGTTGTGCAGCACCGTCGGCAGATAGGTCGAGAAGGCCACGAATCCGCCGAACGCCACCGCGTACAGCAGCGACCCCTGCCAAGTCGCCTTGAGCCGCAACGCTTCCCGTATCCGCGGCAGCGCGGGATCGGTGGCGGGCCGCCAGCTCGGCGCGTCCCGCGCGAACAACAGCACGACCGTGCCCAGCGCGGCCAGCGCCACCGCCAGCAGCACGTGCGTCTGCGCGCGACCGAAGTGCTCGACCAGACGCGGAGTCAACAGCGCCGACAGCGCGGTACCGCCCATGCCGAGTCCGAACATGCCGGTGGCGAAGCCGCGCCGCGCGGGCTCGTACCAGTTGTTCACGAACGGCACGCCCACCGCGAACGAGGTACCACCGATACCCAGCAGAAAGCCCCAGACCATCAGCCCGGCAAAGGAATTCGCCCACCCCACGAACAGCACCGGCACGATGGTGAGGAAACAGATCGCCGCGAGCATGCGCCGCCCGCCGAACCGATCGGCCAGCACGCCCACCGGAATCCGGCCCAGCGACCCCACCAACACCGGCGTCGCCACCAGCAGCGAAGTCTGGCCCGACGTCAGCCCGAGCATCTTCGTGTAACTCGACGACAGCGGCCCGATCAGATTCCACGCCCAGAAGGTCAGGGCGAACACCGCCGTGGCGAGCGTCAGATTCCGGGTGGTCATGAAATTCTGTCTACCCCGCGCGGAATTTCCCCGATAGCGGATTCGAAACACACCACGGCAGTGGGTATTTTCCGCACGGCGCTCGCGCCCGCGTAGACGTGCCGTGCCGGAAAAGGCACGGCACGGTGGGTATTCGAAGTCACAGCGGACGAGCCGGGCGCGGCGGTGAATTCACCTGCTCGACGGGCACGTGTCGACGGCGTCTGCCACAGTCGAAGGTTATGAACGGGCGGCGGGTGGTTGGTCTGTGTGCGGCGGTGCTGAGCCTCGGGCTGGTGGCGGGGTGCGGGGGGAATTCGGGCTCGGGCACGCCGCCCGCCGCTTCGACCGGGGTGCCGCTGATTTCGACCGGTGACCTGCCCGCGGCGCGGACCGGCGAGGTGCATCTGTTCGGCATCAACGACCTGCACGGCAATCTGCAACCGCCGGACGGCGCCAACGGCAAGGTGGGCACGTACACCGCCGGGGGAGCGGCCTATCTGGCCGCGCACCTGTCCCGGTTGAAGGCCGCCTATCCCGACAGCGCGGTGGTGTCGGCCGGGGACAATGTCGGGGCCAGCCCGTTGATCTCGTCGCTGTTCCACGACGAGCCCACCATCGACTTCCTGAACTCGATCGGCGTGGTGGCCTCCTCGGTCGGCAATCACGAATTCGACCACGGCGTCGGTGAATTGCGCCGGTTGCAGGAGGGCGGTTGCGCGGCCGACGGCTGCACCCCGGGCGACAAGTTCACCGGCGCGAGCTTCCCGTACCTGGCCGCCAACGTCACCGACGCCGACGGTCAGTTGCCGCCCGGGCTGCGGGCCTGGACGATGCTGCAGGTCGGCGACCACAAGATCGGCATCGTCGGCACCGTCACCCCCGACACCGAGCACATCGTCATGCCGGACGGCATCCGCGGTTACCACTTCGGTGACGAGGCCGCCGCCATCGACAAGTACGTGCCGGAGATGAAGAAGGCGGGCGCGGAGACCGTGGTGGCGCTGCTGCACGACGGCGGCGCACAGCAGGCGCACGACGCACCCGTCGACTACAACGGGTGCGCGAACATCTCCCCGGAGGTGAAAGCCCTGGCGGACAAGACCGATGCCGCGGTATCGGTCATGCTGACCGCGCACAGCCATCAGGCCTACAACTGCACGCTGAACGGCAAGGTCGTCACCCAGGCCGCCTCCTACGGCCGCCTCATCACCGACGTGACCCTGCGCTTCCACGACGGCAAGGTCGACGCCAAGGCCGTCAACCGGGTCGTCACCCGCGACATCCCGCCCGCCGCCGCCGCGACGCGACTGGTGGATTTCTATGCCGGGCAATCGAAACCGCGTGCCGAGCGGGTGATCGGCAACTCGACCGCCGCCCTGCCCGCCGACCCGGCCCCGGCCGGGGATTCCCCGCTGGGCGATGTCATCGCCGATTCCATGCTCGATGCCATGACCAATGTGCAAGTGGTGGCGGCGTTCATGAATCCCGGCGGCGTGCGCGCGGGCCTGAACGGCGGCAATATCACCTACGAGCAGGCGTACACGGTGCAGCCGTTCGGCAACCAGGTGGTGGCCGTGGCGCTGACCGGGCAGCAGATCCTGAATCTGCTGGAGCAGCAATGGGACAACGTGAGCAAGCCCGCCGTCCTGTCGGTCGCGGGCATCACCTACGCGTACTCGGATACCGCCCCCAAGGGGCACAAGGTGATCGACGGCAGCGTCCGCGTGGGCGGTCAGCCGTTGAATCCCGCCGCCTCCTACCGGGTGTCGACCAACAACTTCCTGGCCACCGGCGGCGACGGCTTCACCGTGTTCAAGCAGGCCGCCGAAACCCTGGTCGGGCCCATCGATCTCGACGCCCTGGAGTCCTACTTGCGCGCCCATGCCGCGGTGAACCCGCCGCAGAGCCGGATCGAGAAGAAGTAGCGCCGGGCCGAAAAAGCCTGCGGCTCAGCGCCGGAACTCCTCGACCGGGGTGAATTCGGCATCCCGGTCGCCGACCTCGTTGCGGTACCACCGCTCGCGTCGCCGCCGCTGCACCCGATCGGCCACCGCGTCCAGCCCGGGCACGGTGCGGCGCAGGGTTTCCGCGCCGAACACCACCGGGGCCTGCAGCAACGGATGCAGCACCCACGGGAAGCGGCGCGGCATGCGATGGCGGGCATAGGTGGCAGGCGGCAGCCAGAAGGCCGTGTAGCCGATCTGCACGCGATAGTTGACCTCATCGCGAATTCGTTTGGCCCACGGGCTGTCCGGCTTCGGCGCGAACGCCGGGAGATAGGACTCCACCAGCTCCGCGCCGTCCGCGCCCGCCGTGTACGCGCGTTTGACGAAGGCGGCGAACATGAGTCGCACGGCCGACCGGAAATCCCGCGGATACCAGCTCGGCTGCACCCCGAGCAGATGGCCGACATAGCGCCAGAAGTGCAGTGTCGCTTCGATTTCCGAGACCGTGGTCTGGTGCCCGACACTCCACAGCGCCAGGCCCGGCACCACGCTGCCGCCCATCAGGGTGAGGGTGGCGTCGCCGATACTGATCGGCACACCCCAGGCGTCGTAATCCCATTCCGGCCGCTGCATGAGCTTGCGCCGGATGAACACGTGCATGATCCGCACCCGCATGGCGGTCTGCCGCCCGCGCGCACCGGGGTCCAGCCCGCCCGGCTCGGACACGTCGATCCAGAACCGGACCGTCTCCAACTGCCGCTTGTGCGCCTTGTCCCCGGCGTAGCCGCCCGCGTACGACAGCGGCTTGGTGATCGAACTCTCCGAGTACATCTCCAGCGTGCTGGTGGTGGCGAAGCTGAAAACCGCAGTGCCCCAACGGCGGAACACCTTCGCGCCCTGTGACATCAGCTCCGGATCCAGCCAGTCCGGAGCGGTCTCGAACTCCTCGAACAACCGCACCAGCGACGGCGGCGCATCCGGCACGCTGTGCACCCCGTCGGCCAGCGCCCGATCCAGCATCGCCCGCCCCGCCTTCGGCCCGATCTCGCCGAGATACACCTCGTCGACGAACGCCTCGGCCACCGGATCGGCCTGGTAGTAGGCCCCCGCGAAGGCCCGCACCAACTCCTCGTCCGGTTGCGGATCGAACCCGACGACCGACCGCCACGCCCGCCGAGCCCGCTGCACCCACGGATCCCCGACCCGCTCCCAATACCGGAACTCGCTCGGAATCTTCCCCGCCGCAGCCGCTTCCAGCGTCGCGGGAGTCTTGCCAGCCATGGCTGAAGCGTAGATTTCCGCGCCGATCCTGAGCAGAGATTTCCGGCCAACCCCGCCTCGCCCCGATTCCACGGCGACGACGGACAGACAGTTGTCGCCAATCCCTTGACCGGAGGGGACGTTTGCCGAGAATTTCCCCGAACAGGGGTGGCGCCGCCGAACCACCGCGTTCTAGGGTTCGCCCGTGACCCGCGCCCTGGAACCCCTGACCACTGTCGACGCCCTCATGGCCCTGCTCGCCGAGTGCGAGGACGCCTGGGACATGCCCGACCGCAGCGGCGACCCGGTCGACATCCTCGACCACGACCGGCAGTGCGCCGAAATCCTGCGCCGCGACTTCCCGCTCGACGAAGAACTCCAGGTCGCCGGGTTGGTCCACGACATCGGCCACGTCCTGATCCCCGGCGACGACGCGGGCCACGGCATCCACGGCGGAAACGTCGTGCGCCCCTTGCTCGGCGACCGCGTCGCCCGCCTCGTCGAACTCCACGTCGTCGCCAAGCGCTACCTGGCGGCCACCGACTCGGCCCACGTCGCCGCCCTGTCCCCGTCGAGCCAGCGCACCCTGATCGCCCAGGGCGGCCCGATGACCCCGGAGGAAGTCGCGGCCTTCGAAGCCGACCCCGACTTCGACGCGGCAATCGCCCTCCGCCGCGCCGACGACGCGGGCAAGGTCATCGGCCTCACCGTCCACCCCCTCGCCACCTGGCGACCGATCATCGAACGAGTCGCGACGACCCGTTGACCTGGATTTCGCCGGGTGCTGCATAGACTCGCTCTATGCCGTTGTCGCCTCGAGTGCCTGATCTGTCCGCGCTGGATCTCCTGCTGTCGGTGATCGAGCTGGGGAGTTTGGGGCGGGCGGCGAAGGCGCACGGGATCAGTCAGCCTTCGGCGAGTTCGCGGATTCGGTATCTCGAGCAGTTGGTGGGGGTGCCCGTGCTGGAGCGGACTACGCTCGGGTCTCGGCCGACCGCCGCGGGGGCGTTGATCGCGGAGTGGGCTCGGGATGTGGTCGACGCTGCGGCGCGGCTGGACGCGGGCATCGATACCCTGCGTGTGCAGCGGGATTCGCGGTTGCGGGTGGCGGCCAGTCAGACCGTGGCGGAGTATCTGTTCCCGAAGTGGCTGATGGGCTTGCGGGCGCGCATGCCGGATACTTCCATCGCCCTGGAATCGGGCAACTCGGCCGAAGTGGCCAAGGCGGTGCTGGAGGGCCGGGCGGGTATCGGGTTCGTGGAGGGCCCGCGGCTGCCGGGCGGCCTGGAAAGCCATGAGGTGGGCCGGGATCGGCTGCTCGTGGTGGTGGCCGCCGGTCACCCCTGGGCGCGGCGAGCGCAGGTCGATGCCGCTGAGCTGGCCCGCACCCCGCTCATCTACCGCGAGCCCGGCTCGGGCACCCGCAATTCCTTCGAGCGCGCCATGCGCACCGACATTCCGGGCTGGGAACCGACTGTCGCGCTGGAGCTGTCCTCCACCACGGCCATCAAGACCGCGGTCGCCGAGGGGCTCGCGCCGGCGGTGCTGTCCTCGCTGGCGGTGGCGACAGAACTGGCCGAGGGCCTGCTGGTCTCGCCCACGGTGACCGGCGGCCCGGATCTGGAGCGACGACTGCGCGCGGTCTGGCCGACCGGACAGAAGCCGACCGGTCCGGCGCGTGATCTGTATGCCATTGCGCGCCGCCCGATCTGAGTCCTCTCTGCGAGTTTTGCCCGAACTGTTGACAGAGTGACTCCCATCACCATAATCTTCCGGCGCGGGCGCAGTGGATTTTGCGAGGACCAAGCCTGCCTGCACATTCTTTTCGCCTTTACAATGCCTTCGCTGAATTCGCAGCGCGAAGACACAAGTGCGCCAACGCCTCCCGCGAGCGTTATCAAAGGGTTATGGTCACGGCATGGTGCGAACCGCCGCCGCAGCCGCAGACCCGGATGAACCAGTCATACCGGCCACTGCTTCGCGGCCAAAGCTAGAGGTTGTTCCCGAATCGCCTGACCCCGAAGCGCCACAGCCCCACTCCTTCGGCGCACACGTCCTGAGCGCGGCCGATATCGAGCGACTCCCGTCCTCGGCCCGGCACCGCATCGCAGCCTTCATCCACCTGCAGGTGGCAACCCTGGAGGAGTGGCCCGAACCGGTCCTGCCCCCCATTCCCGACCTCGACGAACTCTGACTTCCGCTCAGAACTTCCAGTCGATCGACGCCCGATCCCGTGCTGTCACCGGCCATTTGTGCGACCGGCCAGCCCGCACGACCGGATCCTGGGATTTTGCCGGATGGCCCCGGCGCTCCGGCCTGGCATGGTCAGCGACCATGAACACCTTGCGGCCGATCTCCGCGAACCGCCCTCGAACCCGTGCCACTGTCCTGGCCGCGTTGCTGGCCCTCGGCGCGCACACCACCGGACTCGCTGCGGCGCAGCCGGATTCGGGCACGTGGTACGTCCGTGCGGGCGCGCCCGCCAATGGCACCGGCTCCGCTGACGCCCCCTTCGACTCGCTCGCCCGAGTGGAATCGGTCTCCCGTGACGGCGACACCATCCTCGTGCAACCGTCCACCGCCACCCTCGACGGCGGGATCGCTCTCAAACCGGGTCAGAAACTCCTCGGCGACGGCCCCGCGGTGCTGGGCGCCGCCGACAGCCCTGCGCTGCCCCGGATCTCGAACACCACCGGCAATCACGACGGCGACGCCGTCCGCCTGGCTTCGGACACCGAGGTGCGAAACCTGGTCATCACCGGTGCCCGGCGCGGCGGCATCTACGGTGCCGACGCCGTGAACACCGTGATCACCGGCAATGACGTGACGGCAACCAATCAGCAGTGCGCCGACGGTTTCATGATCGGCCCGTTCGGCCTGCCGCCGACTCTGCCGCTGGGCGCGGCGATTCCGGCGCTGCCGGACTTCCTGACCCTCAACAATGGCTGGGCGGCCATCATGACCGACTTCCACGACGCGGCGGGCAGCGTCCGCATCGAGGGAAATACCGTGCACGACACCGCCTGTGGCGACGGCATCGACATTCGCGCGCACGGAAACAGCCGCATCGACGCTGACGTGACCGGAAATACGCTGCGCGCCATCAATCTCGGCCTGGCCAAGCTGTCGGTGCTGGCGCTCGGCGTGCAAGCCGGTGACGATGCGGTGCTGACCGGCCGCCTGAATGGCAACTCCGAGAGCGATATCGCCACCCCCGCCACGTCGCCGCTCAATGCGACGGCCGACAGCGAGGGTGTCTTCATCAACCCGCTCGGGCAGGCGCACCTGGATATCACGATGTCCGCCAACCGATTCCACAACGGCTACGGCAATTTCTCCGCCAATGGCCTGGAGTACGTGACCACCAGCGGCGCCCCGGACAGCCGAGTCGTGGTGACCGACAGCGTCTTCGACAATGTCGCCGGTGACGTGATC